>NZ_DJBE01000063.1:0-8507 GCF_002429925.1 Acinetobacter sp. UBA5984 | reverse complement strand
AATCTATTTCAGGACAAGACAGAGATTTTAAAATAGCCTAAGCATTTAAATCATCAAGCTATACTGATTTAAGGTATTCAATAAAATTAATCCTTAAAGGTCTCGTTCAGTGCATTCTGAACGGCTTCCACTCGGGATTTACAGGCTTTATACGCCTGCATAGACTCTTCGACGATTTTCATCAAATTATCAATATCTGGTTCTTGCTGAGATTCAAGTAATTCAGCATTCTTTTTCAAGATGTCATAGCCTTCCTGAAAGCTCAAAGTATCATGACTCATGGGGAGTTACCTGCGTAAGTTGTGCTGAAAATAGGCCATCGTGTAATTCAACTTGAACGGGTTGTTGCACATCAATTTGATGAATTGAACGAACTACGTGTTCTTGCTGGCGCACAATGGCATAGCCTTTGGACAAAACATGTTTGGGATTTTGCAGTAGTGTTTCCCGCATCAGGGCATCTAGCTGCTGATTAATTAGTTGGGTCTGTTGCTGGGCAAGGTTAGAAGTATTGGACTTGAGCTGCTCTAAACGTTGCAAGGCATTCACAATCTGGTGATTGGCCAGATTTTGGATTAGTTTTAAATATTGCTCATTCTGGTTTTGATAAGCCTGAATTTGCTGTTGAGAAAGTCGCTGGATGCTTTGCAGGTTATTTATAACTTCTTGCGTCAGCTCGACGACATGACTGCGAATTCCAGCAATCACCTTGCTCGGTGTGTCGAAAGAACGATGAGCGATTTCATCCAGAATCGTCCGATCTTTTTCATGACCAATACCAACCCAAACGGGAACTGAACGTTTGCAGAGCAGGGCAGCCAGCGCATAGTCATTCAAATACGCCAGATCATTGACTGCACCACCGCCACGAATGATCACGATCAGATCAGGCGCGTGATGATACGCTTGTGCCCACTGCTTTAAAGCTTGTGCCAAGCTTTGCATGATGCTTTGCGGTGCCGTATTTCCCTGAAAGGTCGCACTGTGATAGATAAATTCGCATACCTGAGCTTTTTGTAAAGCATCAGCATCTTTCTTGAAATCGCCCAGACCGGCAGCCTTTTCTGGAGCAATCACCAGAATCCGGTTTAGGTCAAAAGGTGTAGGGAGATTTTTATTGCGATTAATCAGACCTTCGGTTGTCAGTCTTTCTACAATCTGCTGATAACGTCGGGCTATATCTCCCAAGGTATATCCAGAATCAATCTCTACAATATTTAGGGAAAACCCATATTGCGGATCAAAGCTGGCTTTGACTTTGATTAAAACTTTAAGATCCCGGCTTAGTTCAATACCACTTTCACGTTCAAATTGCGTCACAATTTTCTGCGCAGCAAACTTCCAGATTGTGGCCCGGCAACTGGCAATGACCTGATCATTGTCAGGATCTTTTTCTGCCAGTTCTAGATAATAATGGCCAGCTTTAATATTTAAATTACGAATCTCGGCTTTGACCCACACCGGTGTATCGAAAGTGATTTTTACCACTTCATGAACCGTAGAAAGGTATTCTTTTAAAGAAAGCTGGAGATCGTCTTGCATGCTGAGATAAAGTTTAAAATTCAATCAAATATTAAAGCAATATGGCCACTAGTACAAACATCAAGCTTCGTGCATAAAAAAGGCAAGGACAAAGAAGCTGGGCAATAATTAATTTAATAATCTAAAAACAAAATATTAGAATAATACTTGGTTGATAAAGGGTAATAAACACTTTGTATAACAATGTAATGACATTGTCATCTTTAAGCCATTCCAATAGTTAACTAAAACTAAATTTTGGCTATTCGAAAAAAGAAACCACTTTTGAAGGTTGATTATTGGTTAAAGTAAATCATAGGAAATAGTGAGAACTTAAATGGGATTAAACCTAATGATATTAAGAAATGATCCTGCCGCTTTTTACAGAATTACAAACACTCAAGCCTTTTCAGATCTGACGCTATAAGTGGAATATGCTACATTAAAGGTGAATTCCTTTAGAAGAATACCGCTCATGAAAAAAATAATTTTATCTGGTTTGTCCGGATTATTTGCATCCATCCTCCTTGCTGGCTGTAGTACGACCCAGTCGACTGACTCAAACTCAGCGTCATTAGGAACAGCGAATCCAGCGAGTGTTTATTGTATTAATCAGGGTGGAAAGCTGGAAATCCGTAATGAAACTAATGGGCAAGTGGGCTATTGTCATTTAAAAAATGGGCAAGTGGTCGAAGAATGGGAATATTTCCGAGCAAACCAGCCTAAATGTATCGCTGATCAGGCAGCTGCGCTGGTTGGCCAATCCAATTTAACTGAAGCAAAAATCAAAGAGAAAACCAAAGCTCAAATGGTACGCATGGTTGCACCTGGCCAGCCTGTCACTATGGATTATCGTGAAGAGCGCGTGACGGTCACTGTAGATCCAGCCACTAAGAAAGTAGTTCAGGCCAGCTGTGGTTAAGATATGAAATGCTACTTTCGAGCAGGCAGTATCAATAAGAATAGAGAGAAATTTCATTTTAAATGACAAATCTGTGCTGATCTCTTATAGTGCCTCTCGGAAGGAGAAATTCATGAAAAAGTTATTTGCTTTATCCCTGATGGTTGCTCTGGTCGGCTGTGCAGAGAAAAAACCTTTAACCCCTGAAGAGCAGTGGCATGGCTATTGTCGTAGTGTGGGGAATGCTGCACGGACCATTATGCTGGATCGTCAGAATGCGATCGAGAAAGAAAAGGCTGTTGAGCATGCCAACAAGATCGATGATGACATCACTCGCAGTTTTATCCTGAATATTATCGATGAAGTCTATGCACTTCCGGAACAGGAAATTAAGACCGATGTAGATGCAGCCCGTGAGAAAGTCCGCGCTGAATTTACTGAAAAATGTATCGCCACACCGCATGATAAAATGCCAGATTACAAACCGTTCTAAGGAACGGTTTTTTTATATTTGAATGAAGCAAACTAAGGAATCTTCATTCAAATTAAATAGTGGTTTATAGATATAAGAATATTCTTCTAATAATAAAAATAGCCTAAGCAATATTAAATATAATTTGTGACAATTGCTAAATCTAAAATATAGAAATGCTTATCTTTATATTGAATAATGAATTTAACTCCAAAGCCTTTAGGAGAACAATAATATGGACGTCGTGAAATATTTATATCACTCAGATCTGCTGTTAGAAGATGAAAAAGGATTGGCGATTATCGGTAGCGGACGCTATGTTCTGAGTGTAGGAGACAAGGTCGTGATTAAGCAGATCTTGGTGCAGGACAAAAAACGCTGTTTGGTCGAGATTTCCTTTGCCAGCAACAATCACAGTCAGACCTATGAAGATCAATGTGAATTAAAATTTGAGGGTTGTCGGGACGCTTTTCAGCAATATTTGAACTCGACGACAGTCCACTAAGGTGGAGTATCTTTTTCTAAGTAAATTAGGCAACATCGATGTTGCCTTTTTTATGCGTCGAATTTGGTTAAAAGTTGCCATATCTGTACTTAAATTATGCAAGGCGATGATGATTTGATTATTGAATGATCTTTATAAGCATCATTTAGTTATAAAATAATGAGCATCACAAAGAAACACTGTACTTGCATTAACTTTTAACTGGAATTTTAGTAAAATTTTAGAGTCCATATTATTTGTGAAGCTTTTATAAAGCAGGAATTCACAGGTAATTTTTTAAAAAAGAGGAATAACACCGTGCTAGAAGCTTACCGCCAACACGTTGAAGAACGTGCCGCACTCGGAGTCCCACCGAAGCCACTTGATGATGCTCAAACTGCTGCATTAGTTGAATTATTAAAAAATCCCCCAGCTGGTGAAGAAGCATACTTAGTTGACTTGCTCGAAAACCGTGTTCCAGCGGGTGTTGACCAAGCTGCATACGTAAAAGCTGCGTTCTTAGCTGCATTGGCAAAAGGCGAAGCGACTTCTCCACTAGTTTCTAAAGAACGTGCGGTTTACTTACTGGGCACTATGCTTGGTGGTTATAACGTTGCTCCTTTAGTTGAACTTCTAGAAGACGCAGAGCTTGGTGGTCTTGCTGCTGAAGCTTTGAAAAAGACGCTTCTTGTATTTGATGCGTTCCATGACGTAGCTGATAAAGCACGTGCAGGTAATGCAAATGCAAAAGCTGTTCTTCAATCATGGGCTGATGCTGAATGGTTCACAAACCGTGCAGATGTTCCAGAAGAAATCAAACTGACAGTTTTCAAAGTAACTGGCGAAACTAACACTGATGACTTGTCTCCAGCACAAGACGCTTGGAGCCGTCCAGACATTCCATTGCATGCAAATGCAATGCTGAAAAACGAACGTGATGGCATCAACCCAGAAGTTCCTGGTGAAGTTGGTCCATTAAACCAAATTAAAGACCTCATCGCGAAAGGCAACAAAGTTGCTTACGTAGGTGACGTTGTTGGTACAGGTTCTTCTCGTAAGTCTGCAACTAACTCTGTACTTTGGTTCTTCGGTGACGAAATCGCTCACATTCCTAACAAGAAAGAAGGCGGTTACTGTTTAGGTTCTAAAATTGCTCCGATTTTCTTCAACACTATGGAAGACGCTGGTGCGTTACCAGTTGAAATTGACGTAGCAAACATGAACATGGGTGATGAAATCACTCTTAAAATCGACAAAGCTGCTGCTAAAGTAACTGCGTTCAAAGACGGCGCTCAAATCGCTGAAGCTGACCTTAAAACTCCAGTGCTTCTAGACGAAGTTCGTGCGGGTGGTCGTATTAACCTGATCATCGGTCGTGGTTTGACAACTAAAGCACGTGAAGAGCTTGGTCTTGAGCCTTCAACTCTGTTCCGTACTCCAGTACAACCTGCTGACACTGGCAAAGGCTTCACCCTTGCTCAGAAGATGGTTGGTCGCGCTTGTGGTCTTCCTGAAGGTCAAGGTATCCGTCCAGGTACTTACTGTGAACCACGCATGACTACAGTTGGTTCTCAAGATACAACTGGTCCTATGACTCGTGACGAATTGAAAGACTTGGCTTGCCTAGGCTTCTCTGCTGACCTGGTAATGCAATCTTTCTGTCACACAGCTGCGTATCCAAAACCAGTTGACGTTCAAATGCAGCACACGCTTCCTGATTTCATCATGAACCGTGGTGGTGTTTCTCTACGTCCAGGTGACGGTATTATCCACTCTTGGTTAAACCGTATGCTTCTTCCAGATACTGTTGGTACTGGTGGTGACTCCCATACTCGTTTCCCAATCGGTATTTCATTCCCAGCGGGTTCTGGTCTTGTAGCATTCGCTGCAGCAACTGGTGTTATGCCACTTGATATGCCAGAGTCTGTTCTTGTGAAGTTCAAAGGTAAAATGCAGCCTGGTATCACTTTACGTGACCTAGTACATGCAATTCCTTACGTAGCAATCCAAGAAGGTGACCTGACTGTTGAGAAGAAAGGTAAGAAAAACATCTTCTCTGGTCGTATCCTTGAGATCGACCTGACAGAAATGGAAACTGACCTGACTGTTGAGCAAGCATTCGAACTTTCTGATGCTTCTGCTGAACGTTCTGCGGCTGGTTGTGCGATCACGCTTTCTGAAGAGAAAGTTGCTGAATACCTGCGTTCTAATATCACTATGCTGAAGTGGATGATTTCACAAGGCTATGGCGATGCTCGTACTATGGCGCGCCGTGTTGAGAACATGGAAAAATGGTTGGCTAACCCATCACTTCTTAAAGCTGATGCTGACGCTGAATACACTAAAGTGTATGAAATCGACCTTTCTACAATCACAGAACCAGTTCTTTGCTGCCCGAACGACCCAGATGATGCAAAACTTCTTTCTGACGTTCAAGGCGTTAAAATTGATGAAGTATTCATCGGTTCTTGTATGACTAACATCGGTCACTTCCGTGCAGCTGGTAAACTTCTAGACAAAGTACCTGGTGGTTCTTTATCTACTCGTCTATGGTTGGCTCCTCCAACTCGTATGGACGAACACCAATTGATGGAAGAAGGTTTCTACAATACTTATGGTAAAGCTGGCGCTCGTACTGAAATGCCAGGCTGTTCATTATGTATGGGTAACCAGGCACGTGTAGCACCGAACACAACTTGTGTATCGACTTCTACTCGTAACTTCCCGAACCGTCTAGGTCAAGGTGCGAACGTTTACTTGGCGTCTGCTGAACTTGCATCTGTTGCTGCTGTATTGGGTAAATTACCTTCTCCAGAAGAATACCAACAGTACGCTGCTCAAATCGACAGCATGTCTGCTGACATCTACCAATACTTGAACTTCGACAAGATGAGCGAGTATACAGATGCTGCTAAAGACATCGATACCAAAAAAATTGCTGCTGCTCAATTAGCTTAATAGTTGATTAGAAAGTAGTTTAAAATAAGGGCTGATCTATCAGCCCTTATTTTTTGTAGTTGAATTAGGGGGATATATGTTTGATAAAAAGAAAGCTATTAATCTTATTAGTAGAGAACAAGCAATTGAGGTATGTGAAAGACAAGAAGATGATTTTTTCGATTTAAAAAGTAAAAGAGCAAAGATAAACGTAATTGAAGAAATCGTAGTTGCTTTTGCAAATAGTGAAGGTGGTGAGGTTGCAATTGGTATAGAAGACAAAAAAACTAATCCTGATGATCACTATAAGAGATGGAGTGGTTATGAATCTATAGAACACTATAATGATATTATTCATGCTCTTAGTCGGTTGGACCCTGTTGTTGATTTCGATTACTGGTATTTGAGCGTTGAAGGCTCATATGGTAATTATGTGTTGTATATAAAAGTACACACAGATCATCAAGTTCATCAAACAGCAGCTAATGAAGTTTTTACTAGAAAAAATGCAGGTAATATAAAGGTAAAGAATAAAGCTCTACAGGCTTTATATTTCGAAAAAGGGGTTCATTCTTTTGAGGATCAAGTTTTAAATTCAGTAAATCCTGAAGAGGTTGTGGATAGTGATGTTCTTTCAAATTATATAAATGATTTAAAACTCACAAACAAAGATAATTTAAATTTTCTCATAAAAGAGCGTCTAATTAGTGAAAGAGATTGGTTTCCAATAGTTGCTTCAATTTTATTATTTTCCCAGTCCTGTTCATCAATATTACCACAGGCTGCTCTAAGGGTTACTAGATATGAGTCTATAGATGGTGATGAGTTAAGAGATATCATGCAAAATGAAGATAGTAAATTATTTGAAGGTAATATATTAGAAATTTTACAACAAAGTTTTGAATTTATTAAAAGTGTTTTAGATAAAATATATTTATGGGGATTAGAAGGTAGAAAAACTCCTAAATATCCAGATGAAGCTATTTGGGAAATTCTTGTCAATTGTTTAATTCATAGAGATTATTCGATCCAGGATTCTGTTCATGTCAAAATTTTTGATAATCAAATTTCATTCGAAAGTCCTGGTAAATTACCAGGTATGATTAAAGTTGATAACATTTTAGATAATAGGTTTTCTAGAAACCCTAAAATTGTGAGATTGTTATCTAAGTCTAAACAAGCACCGAATAAGGAATTAGGGGAAGGTTTAAACACTGCTACAGTAAAAATGTCTGAATTAGGCCTAAGAAAACCTGAGTTTAAAGAGGAAAATAATAAGTTTATTGCATGTTTATATCATGTATATGATATGGAACCTGAGATACTTATACGGAAATTTAAGGATATAGTACCTGATGGTTTTACACGGTTGCATGCACGTCATCTGTTTGGATTGAATCCAGACCAAACTAGTAATGAATTGCAAAAATTAAAAGAGAAAAAAATAATTAATTTCGATACAGAGCAAAGGGTATGGCATTGTATATAAATTAATTTTATTTTAAAAAGTTTAAATTTTGTTATTCGTCATCTTATCGTTCATGATGACGAATAATATCTAAACGATGATATTTTTATCTAAAATATATTTGGTAATTGAGTAGTGAAAACACAATCCCGCTTCCTCTGTATTGGCGGTTTCCTGAACGGAACTCAAGTCAAAGACCAAGGTGACAGCTTTGTCTGTGTCGAAAATGGTAAACAGGTGACATACACCAAAAAAGAAATTTTCCATCAAGGAGCATGGGATCATGATTACTATGTGTGTGAAACCACCACTGACCAACAAACCAAAAACTGGGTCTATGATATTCCATTGTATTAATTGCACCTGTTCGAGCTATAAATTAAACAATTACTAGAAACAATAACTTGCATAACATTTCTAAAATTGATTTTTCATACTATTTTCCTAAAACTGTATAAAAATAAAGCCAATAGGGAATGTTATGAATTATGAGATCGATGCCTTTGGCACTTTGGTAATTGCGGTATTTTTTCTTTTTATTGGGCGGTATCTGGTTAGTAAAATTGGCTTCTTTAGAAACTATAATTTACCTGAACCCGTAATCGGCGGTTTAGTCGCAGCGATTGCGGCTTTTATTCTCTATAAATTTTTTAATATCAGTGCCACATTTGACTCAGAAATCCAAACTATTCTGATGCTGATGTTCTTTACCTCTGTTGGTTTA
>NZ_DJBE01000024.1:0-39941 GCF_002429925.1 Acinetobacter sp. UBA5984 | reverse complement strand
GGTGGCTTCGGTGGTCAAGGTGCTGGCTTTGGTGGTCAAGGCGCTGGTTTCGGTGGTCAAGGCGCTGGTTTTGACAACGATTCAAAATTTGAAGATTCTTCTGACGACGAAAACAATCGTTAATCGGATCTGAAATAAAAAGCCTCTTAATAAGAGGCTTTTTATTATTTAAAGAATTAAGTCATTAAAAAAGCCAGTATAATGCTGGCTTTTCTTCTCTTAAATTAACGAGCGCGTTTAGGATCTAGCTGTGGATCTTTAATTTCTACATAGGCATTGCTACGGGTTTCACGTAACCAGCTATCTAGCTCAGCATCAAACTGGCGTTCACCCAGAATCTGGCGGGCCATACGTTCCTGATATTCCTGAGTCATATCCTGTTGACGTGTATCGGTCACTTGCAGGATATGCCAGCCAAATTGTGACTGGAACGGTTCACTAATCTGACCTACTGCCGTACTTTTCATACGCTGTTCAAATTCAGGTACCATGACACCTGGGCTGACCCAGCCTAAACTGCCGCCATCACGCGCTGAACCTGTGTCATTAGAGAAAGTAGACGCCAATACTGCAAAATCTTCACCTTGCTTAAGACGCGCATACAAGCTATCGATCATCTGTTTGGCATTTTCTGGGCTAACCACTTCTGATGTTTGAATCAGAATATGACGGGTCTGGTACTGAGGAACCAGTGCTTTCTGCTCACCACCTTTACGCTCTAAAAGTTTCAGGACATGCACGCCATCTGCCGCAGGAATCAGTTCAGATGTTTGACCCGCTTGCAAAGTAGAAACACGTGCAGCGAGTTCGCCTGGGATCTCTGATAAATTTCGCACGCCCATATCAGACGCATCTACTTTAATATCGCCAGTTGAATATTTTTTGCTGATCGCCTGAATATCATTGCTGCTGCTTAAATCATTTCTTACTTGCGCAGCAATCTGTTGAGCATTTTCTCCGGTTATACGTAAATGCAGAACATGTACCTGGCTACCTAACAAAGCTTGACCTTGTGGTGTATTCAGGAAGTTTTTAACATCTTGATCACTGATTTGAATACGTGAATTTACGGCTTGCTGACGTAAACGGCTAAGTGCTAGATCTTCTGCAATACGGTTACGTAAAGAGGCATACGTATTCGGCGCGATAGCATCCAATTTTTGCTGGAAAGCTTCCAAGCTAGGGGAGCCTGAATCACGTGCTACTTTAAGCACTGCTTCATTTAAAGATTTTTCATCTGGACGAATATTGTAGCGTTTAACCTGTTCCAGTTGAGCCTGACGTACAATTAGCTGTTCAAGTGCTTGTTGTTCAAGATAAGGTTGCGGTGGAACAGGCTTGTTTTGCTTTTGCAACTGGTGAGAAATTTCAGCAACGCTTTGTGCCAGATCACTACGCAGAATAGCGCTATTGTCGACAACAGCTACAACTTCATCTTTAGGTTGGGCAACAGCAAAAGTCGTCATCGCTGAAGAAAGACATAGCGCAAGTGCGGTCGCTTTAAAAATTTGTTTTAACTGTTTTGTCTTCATTAACGTTCTGTCCAAGTTTGATTGATATTGTTAAAACCTAGAATACGATTTTCTAGTAATGAGGTTAGCTTGTTGCTTAACCCGCCAAGACCTTTAAGCGTTACTTCAGCCATCACTGCACGTTTCGCTTTCACATCCGGGTCATTGATATCGTCTAGGTCATTGTAGTATGAGCGGCCATAGACAGATACTCCCCAACAGCATGACTCATAGTTTACGCCAAGTAAATATTCACGTGCGACACTATTGTCCAGGTCAAATTGTGCATGGCCGACCAGACGCCAGTTATTGGCAATTGGCTGGATAAATGAGCCAACCACCTGATCATAACTTTCCTGGCGGTTTGGAATATCTTTACGATAGAAATAGCCTACGTTATATAGATTGCCCTGATCGCCCGTATAATAAACCTGTACATCACGCTGGGCATTGGAGCCATTCGACATCCAGCTAGAATTTAGGTTGACATGCACGTTTTTGTTTAACTGACTTCTAAGCTGAATAACTGGACCAGTATGGCTTTCACGATCAAATTTATCTGCTTCACGATCTAATGTGACACGGCGATCTTCAAAGAAGAAACTTTGTCCCACACTGGCGCGTAATCGCTCTAAACCTTCTTCATTAAATAAACTGTAACTAAGACCTAAAGAAGCAAAGTTATTGTCTTCTAAGCGGTCATTACCATAGAAGCGGCGTGCACTAAATAATTGATCATAATTAATTGAGGCTACGACAGAGTCAAAGTTTGGCTGATTGCGCTGATTTTCATATGGTGAATAAGCGTAAAACAGGCGAGGCGTCAAGGTCTGTAAATAGCGACCATCTTTTTCAAAAATTAAACCGGTGTCCAGCGTAAATTGTGGCACTACGATAGAATGATTTTCACTTGATGAGCTGGTTTGATTATTATTAATACGATCAATAGTATCTTGATCATAGAAAGTATTGATATTGCGTAATGTCGCCTGAGGAATGAAGAATGACCAAGGGGTAAAGTGATTATAGCGTACCGAGAAATCATTATAGATGCGTGTACCACTTGGTTGATAGATGGCTTCATCACCGGTATCAATATTTTCAGTATTTCTGATGTCTTTCTGGAAATAAGCCGTATCGTTATTAAATTCGTATTGTAAACCCAGTGGGTTACCGGTCTTATAATTCACCAAAAGCTGCGGCAAACGCGCATAAGGGCGGTCCTCATCCAGAACGGCAGGATCAAGCGTCTGGAAATCTTCAACTTTAAATTGAGCTTTTAAGCCGGGGATACCATTTTTATAATTAACTTCCCAAGCACGGCGCAAGTTCAGGTCTGTTTTTGAATCTGGGTTATTATCCAGATCGGCAAAAAAGTCCTTGTCTGATGCGTAATTATATTCAAGATTTGTTGAGAACTGATCGTTGATTTGCCAGTTATGCAGGAAGTGCAGGTCTTTACGGTCTTTATTGCTATAACTTTCATCAGATGGCAGGTAGCCACCCCAAATCCGGCCTTCACCATAGTTTTCTGTTAGATAACGAAACTCGCCATCCAGCATCGCACCACGGTCACTAATATAACGTGGCGTAATGGTCGCATCATATTGTGGTGCCAAATTGAGATAAACCGGTACACCCAATTCCAGGCCGCCATCATTGGTAAATCCGAAAGTTGGCGTCAGAATCCCAGTGGTACGGCGATCATCGATTGGGAAGTTAAAATAAGGAACAGCCAGTACCGGAACATCTTTCACATAGAGCTTGGTATTTCGGGTTTCACCACGACCGGTTTCCTGATTCAGCTTGATTTGATCTGCCTGAATTTTCCAGGCCGGTTTCTGTTCAGGTGGACAGGTAGAATAGGTGGCATTTTCTAGTTCAAGCGTATCGTCAGAAGTTTTGGCAATCTTTTCAGCACGGCCATGCGCATGTTGTTCTTCGGCAATGAAGAAACTGTTGTTTAAGTCACCTTGCTGGGTTTTCAGGTTGTAATTGATATCATCGCTTTGCGAAATCAAGCCACCTTGGGCCAATTGGACTTGACCTTCTGCCTTAGCATAGGTTTGAGTCTGATCAATCGTCACGCGTTCCGCACGAATCTGGCGACCTTCCTGATCAATGACCACATTGCCTTCTAAGTAGGAATCACCGGCCGGATTATAATGACCATAGTCTGCAGTAATGGTTGAAGTTGCCTGTTCAGGGTCAATCGTCGGTGCATCAGGTGCAATTGGAGTGACCCAGGCGCCTTCACAATAGGCTGAACTGAGGTATTTACCTTGACGCTGCTGTGCTTCCGGTGAAGATTTATCTACATAATATTGTGAGAAGAATGCTTCACCGGGATAGGTCTCATTAATGCGCTGTTTAAGTTGTTCCGCATTTACATTGGATGAGTCATTTGATGCAGCATAGCTTGAGACCGAGCTACTACATAAAAGGGTTAAGATCGCAGTCGCTAGAGGGTTTATTTTAAAGTGATGCTTCATTTGTCTCATTAACCAATCATGCTTTTATCGCAATTAATTATTGTCGCATCATAGAGAAAAAGTTGATAAGTAGCTACACTTAGCACTTTAAAAACTCAGCCTGTACTAGAATTTATTGCAAATGAATACTCAACGCGAACAATTGATACAATCTTGGATTGCTTCTGTACTCGGTTCAGATCAATTTGAAACACATTTTTTAGCAGGCGATGCAAGTTTTCGTCGTTATGCACGAATCAAACTGAATAATAAAACATTTATGCTCATGGATGCACCACCAGAAAAAGAAGATTGTGTGCCTTTTGTGACGATTGATGAATTTTTTGATGCCCATGGCGTACGTATTCCACACATCGTGGCCAAAGACCTGGAAAATGGTTTTTTGCTGCTCGAAGATTTTGGTGATGTGCTGTTGTCAAATCTGCTGAATGATCAGACGGTTGATGCCTATTATCAGCAAAGTTTTAAACAGCTGATTCAGCTGCAGTCCATTCCTGGAGAAGGTCAGTTTCCTGCTTATTCTTATGAGAAGCTTATTTCTGAAATGGAGTTGCTGACTGACTGGATGCTACCTGCTCTAAAAATCCAGCCTACTGAAGCGGAATCTGCTTTGATCAAGCGCACATTTGCGATACTGGCGAATGCTGCTTTGGCACAACCTCAAGTCATTGTGCATCGTGATTTTCATAGCCGTAACCTGATGAAAATCGAAAATGAAACCGAACTGGGTGTGATTGATTTTCAGGATGCAGTGATTGGTGCTGATACCTATGACCTGATCTCTATTACCCGTGATGCTTATGTACAGTGGAATGCAGATCGCGTGTATCGCTGGTTTAAAGTGTTCTATGACCTGTTACCAGCAGCGGCAAAACAGGACCGTGATTTCGAACAGTTTAAAAAAGATGCGGATATGATGGCGATTCAGCGTCATATCAAGATTTTAGGTATTTTCGTACGTCTATTTGAGCGAGATGGGAAATCTGGCTATCTAAAAGACCTGCCACGTGTGATGTGGTATCTGCTCGAAGAAACCAAAGACTATCCAGAATTACAGCCATTTATGCAGTTTATTCATGAAAAAGTGATGCCAGCTTTTGAAGCAAAATATGGTTCATACGAGGTAGCGGCCTAAATGAAAGCGATGATTCTCGCGGCTGGCTTGGGCAACCGCATGCGTCCTTTAACTTTGTATACGCCAAAACCTTTGCTGGAAGTGGGTGGTAAGCCGCTAATTGTCTGGCATATTGAAAAACTGGCTGCGATGGGCGTGAATGAAATTGTCATCAATACGGCTTGGTTGGGTGAAAAACTAGCTCAGGCCTTGGGTGACGGTTCACAGTTCGGTATCAAGATTTTATGGTCACATGAAGGTGAAGGGCTGGAAACAGCCGGTGGCATTATTAATGCTTTACCACTCCTGGGTGATGAGCCTTTTATTCTGGTCAATGGTGATGTCTGGACAACCATGGACTTTGCACCTTTATTGAATGTTGAGCTGGGTGAAAATCTGGCACATCTGGTTTTGGTACAAAACCCGGAGCAGCACCCTAACGGTGATTTTACACTTGCAGACGGCAAGGCTTATACCTTTGATCAGCAGGTGGCGGGTGAAAACCTGACTTTTAGTGGTGTATCGGTGATTCATCCGAAAATGTTTGCAGGCTTAGAGGCTGGAAAACGTCCTTTAGCACCACTATTAAAAGCAGCAATGCTGGAAAACAAGATTGCTTCTTCTAAATTGACAGGTATTTGGGTGGATGTGGGAACACCTGAGCGTTTGAATGCATTGGATTTAATGATCCGAGAAGGGAAGTCTGCTTAAGTGAATATTCACTAAGCACTCCCTACTGTGCCAATATAGAGAAAACGGTATACTTCCACTTAACTTTTTCGAGCGTTGATTGTTTATGCACACGTTTTTTCAAGAACTAAAGCAGGGTAGCCAGGCTTTAGGTTTAGAGCTGTCTGATGAAGCTTTAAATTTATTACTCAAGTACCAGGACGCTTTGGTGCTGTGGAATAAAGCATACAATTTGACTGCAATTCGTGATCCTAAGGAAATGCTAGTTAAGCATCTGCTTGACAGTTTGAGTATTCTAAAGGATTTGCCTGCAGGTCGTTTGCTCGACATCGGGACTGGTGGTGGTATGCCGGGCATGATCATTGCTTTATGTCAGCCTGAGCGTGAATGTGTACTACTGGATTCAAACGGTAAAAAAATTCGTTTCCTGAAGCAGTTTATTGCAGACCTAAAATTAAAAAATGTCATTGCAGTACAAACCCGTGTGGAAAATGAAGACAGTATCAATGAGCTGGGTCAGTTTGATGTGATTACCAGTCGTGCATTTGCTTCATTGACAGATTTTGTGAATGCATCTAAACCGTATATACATGAGCAGAGTATTATTGCTTCCATGAAAGGTTTGATTCCTGAAGAGGAAGTGGCAGCGTTAAAAGATGAATTTAGCTGTCAGATTATTGAACTGAAGGTTCCGCGCTTGGACGAACAACGTCATTTACTTCTATTAAAACGTATTTAAAATTTTTGAAGGATCGGGGTCAACATGGCACAAATTATTGCGATTGCCAACCAGAAAGGTGGTGTCGGTAAAACCACAACCGCAGTAAATTTGGCGGCATCTCTCGCTGTGTTAAAAAAACGCGTTTTGCTTGTGGATATGGATTCTCAAGGTAACGCGACCATGGGATCGGGGATTCAGAAAAATGACCTGCTGTATTCAGTGACTGATGTATTGCTAGGTGAAGTGCCGATTGAAACTGCGATTACTAAAGCTGAAGTCGGATATAAGGTTTTAGGGGCAAACCGTGATCTGGCTGGTGTGGAGCTGGCGATTGCCGAGCAAAAAGGCCGTGAATTCATTTTGCGTGAAGCTTTGCAGGAAATTGAATCCTCATTCGACTATATCATTGTTGATTGTGCACCAAGCTTAAGCCTGATCACCGTGAATGCATTGGCAGCGGTGGATGGTGTCATCATCCCGATGCAATGCGAATATTATGCATTGGAAGGTCTGGCTGATCTGACACAAACCATTGACCGCATTCAGCAGGCACTTAATCCAGACCTACAGATCGTGGGTGTATTGCGTACCATGTATGATGCTCGAAATGCCTTGACCCGTGATGTCTCGGAAGAGTTGGAACAATATTTTGGTAAAAAACTTTATGAAACCGTGATTCCACGTAATATCCGTCTGGCTGAAGCGCCGGCACATGGTCTACCAGTGATTTATTTTGAAAAAAGTTCAAAGGGTGCAGTTGCTTACTTAAATCTGGCAGCTGAAGTATTAAAGAAAAGTAAAGTGAAAAAAGGAAGTAAAGCATGACCGTCAAGAAACGTGGACTCGCCAAAGGTCGTGGTTTAGATGCCTTGCTGGGATCAATTCAAAAAGAAAAATTACAACTCGAAGCACAAGGTCTTGATCATGGTCAGTTGAAACAGATTGATGTCAATCTGCTGAAACGTGGTGAATATCAGCCACGTCGCTATATCAATGAGCAGGATCTGCAGGAATTGGCAGCATCGATTGAAAAGCATGGCATCATGCAACCGATCGTGATCCGTCCGGTCGATGATGAACGCTATCCATACGAGATTATTGCGGGTGAGCGTCGCTGGCGTGCGGCACAACTGGCAGGCCTGACTGAAGTTCCTGCGATTGTGCGTGAGCTGAATGATCAGGTCGCAATTGCATTAGCTTTAATCGAAAACATTCAGCGCCAGGACCTGAACCCGATTGATCAGGCGATGGCTTTGCAGCGTTTCCATGACGAGTTTGGTTTAAGCCATCAGGAAATTGCCGATACTGTCGGTAAGGCGCGTACCACAGTGAGCAATCTGCTGCGTCTGCTAACTCTGGCTGAAGAAGTAAAAGACTTTATGCAGCAGGGCTTGCTGGATATGGGACATGCACGTGCCATCCTGACTTTGAAGGCTAAAGATCAGCTTAGAGTTGCTGAGATGGTCATTGAAAAAAGCCTATCAGTACGCCAAACCGAACAGTTGGTACGCGACTACAATGCACCGAAAACAGAAAAACCAAAAGCAGCGATTGCGCCAGACATTCAGCAGCTGACTCAGCGTCTGTCTGAGCGCTTTAGTGCGGATGTTAAAATTGACTACAACAAGCAAGGAAAAGGCAAGCTGGTCATTAGCTATCATTCTTTAGAAGAGCTGGACGGGATTCTTTCGATCCTGGGCGAAGAATAATTAATTTAAAATTTGTTTTTATTGGGGAATAAATCAGATGTGGGAATTGGTTAAAGCAGGCGGCTGGTTGATGCTGCCGCTAGTATTGTGTTCGATATTTATGCTGGCGATTTCAGTTGAGCGCTTCATTCGTTTAAAAAAGAGTCTGGTACTGCCCAACTCACTTCTGATAGGTCCTGCACAAAATGCAGACCAAGCCATGCAAAAGCTGCAACAGAGTTCAGCTTTGAAAAACAGTACTTTGGGTCGTGTATTTACTGCTGGTTTTGAAGCGCGTCACCATTCTGAGCAATATGCTCGTGCCCAGATGGAAGTGATAGCTTCACAGGAAATTGGCTATCTGGAAAAAAATATTAATTTTCTGGGTACTTTGAGCGCAGTAGCGCCTTTACTCGGTTTGCTGGGTACAGTCATTGGGATTATCGAATCATTTTTAATGATTGATGTCGGTACTAATAGTGACCCGGTGTTAATGATGCCCGGTATTTCCAAAGCACTGATCACAACAGCAGCGGGTATGTTGATTGCTATTCCTGCTTTATTTGCACATCGTTATTTCCAGCGGCTGGTTCAGGAATATGTGGCGGAACTTGAACAGCAGGCAACCTTATTTCATGCCAATCTGTTCTATTTGAATGCTTCAGATGATGTAGAAGAACGCATCAAGAAAGCAAGCTAGGAGCAGGGGCATGAAATTTAAACGTAACCAGGTGGAAGATGTACATATCAATCTGACGCCCATGATTGATTGCCTGCTATTTATTTTGGTCTTTCTGCTGCTTTCAACCACATTTAACCAGATGAGCCGGATGAACCTGACGCTTCCAGATGCGCAAGGTGTGCCGCCCAAGAATTTTGACCAGAAAATTGAAGTGATTGTGGATGCCAATGGCCACTATGCCGTGAATGGTCAATCTATTGCCAGTAAAGATGCAGCAGATTTAAATACGGCAATTAAACAGATTTCGAATGAACGTCGTGATTTAATGTTTGTCATTGCCGCTGATGCAAAAGCGACACATCAGGATGTTATTCGTGTCATGGACGTTGCAGGGCAACTTGGCTTTGTTAATGTCAACATCAGTACGAAAGTACCAACTCGAGGTTATTAGTGAAGCACGATTTTAAGGTCTATCTTCGCCTTTTAAACTATTTAAAACCATTTTGGGGCACAGCCTTAATTGTCCTGCTTGGTTTCTCTATGAATGCGGCGACAGAAGTTTCTGTAGCCAAATTACTGGAATATATCATTGAGGCGATACAAAACAGAGACCAGGGTTTCACCTTACTTTTCCCATTCTTAGTGGTAGTACTGATGTTCTTCCGGGGCTTAGGCCTATTCCTCGGTGGGTATTATACGGCGGTCATCTCCCGTAATCTGGTATTTAATATTCGTCAGGAAGTCTTTGCCAAAATATTGCGTTTGCCTGCGCAATATTTTCTGGACAATACCAGTGGTCATATTACGGCCAAAATTATGTATAACGTTGAGCAGCTCACCGCAGCCTCAACTGAAGCACTTAGAACGATCATTCAGCAAGGTCTGATCACAATTGCCTTATTGGGATATCTTTTATATACCAACTGGCGTTTAACCATGTGTATTCTGATCTTTGGACCTGTGATTGGTTTTGTGATCAGTAAAGCCTCAAAAAGGATGCGCAAGCTATCACAACAGGTTCAGGACACCATGGGTGATGTGAACCATGTGGTTCAGGAAACGGTAAATGCCAATCTGATTGTCAAGGGTTTTGGTGGTCAGATTTATGAGCAGGAACGTTTTAAACAGAATTCTTTGGAAAACCTGCGCCGTGGCTTAAAGATGGTGGCAGTACAGCAGCTGAACAGTCCAGTGGTGCAGCTGATCATGTCAGTTTCACTTAGTATCGTGATGTATATTGCATTGCGCCCACAAATTCTGGGAGATACTACTGCGGGTGAATTTGTTGCTTATATTACAGCTGCAGGCATGTTGGCGCGACCAATCAAGACATTAACTGATGTGAATGAAAAAATTCAGCGTGGTATGGCGGCCGCACATTCTGTGTTTGAATTGCTAGATATGCCTGAAGAGCATAATACTGGCAAACTCAATGATACCTTAAAAGGCAATATTCAATTTAAAGATGTCAATCTGGTTTATGGCGATGGTCACCATGCGATTCATGACTTTAACCTGGAAGTGAGAGCGGGCGAGACTGTCGCATTGGTTGGACGTTCAGGAGCAGGCAAAACCTCTCTAGTGAATCTATTGGTACGTTATCAGGAAGCTACATCCGGGCAAATTTTACTGGATCAAAAACCGATTACTGATTATGAGTTGACTGCTTTACGTACCCAGATCGCGATGGTAAACCAGCAGGTAGTGCTGTTTAACCGTACTGTCCGTGAAAATATTGCTTATGGCCAGCTAGAAAGTGCGAGTGATGAAGAAATCATTGTAGCAGCAAAAGCCGCCTATGCGCATGATTTCATTATGGCCTTGCCACAAGGTTATGATACGCCACTAGGTGCTCAAGGTCTGAATCTGTCAGGTGGTCAGCGTCAGCGTATTGCGATCGCCCGTGCTATTCTGAAAAATGCACCGATCCTGATTCTGGATGAAGCGACTAGTGCGCTGGATAACGAATCTGAATACTTTATTCAGCGTGCCTTTGATCAGGCGATGCAAGATCGGACTACGATTGTGATTGCGCATCGTCTATCAACAATTGAAAATGCCGATCGCATTGTCGTGATGGATCAAGGTCGTATTATTGAGCAGGGTAATCATGCTGAGCTGATTGCACGCCAAGGTGCTTATTATCAGCTGCACCAACGTAATTTCGAGGAACATTAAGTCATGGCTTTGGCACAGATCATTCAGGATGCTTGGAATACACAGGCAAAGTGGCTGGTTGTGCTGCGTCCTTTGTCCTGGCTTTACCGCTTGGGTTTTGTCAGCAATCACTGGCTTTACCGTAAAGGGATCAAGAAAAGTTATACCGCACCTATTCCAGTAATGGTGATTGGGAATATTACCGTAGGTGGGAGTGGTAAAACACCTTTGCTGATTCATCTGGTGGATTACCTTAATGAAAAAGGCTTACGGATTGGTGTGATCAGCCGAGGTTATGGTGGTAAAGGTCCTTTTCCTGCTTATGTCGATTTAAATACCTTGCCTGAAGTGGTAGGGGATGAACCAGCCTTAATTGTCCAAGCGACTGGTGTGCCGATGGCTGTGGGGCCAAATCGCCAGAAGAGCATTGAGCTTTTGCTAGAAAAGCATGCACTGGATTTAATTATTTGTGATGACGGTTTGCAGCACTGGGCTTTAAATCGGCAGATTGAATGGATTGTGCTGGATAATAACCGAGGCTTGGGTAACCAGAAACTTTTACCTGAAGGTTATCTGCGTGAACCCGTTACCCGCTTAGAAGAGGGTACCGTAATTGAACATGCAGTAAATCCAGTTTTGCCTTTGCATATGCATCTTGCAGCCTCTCAGCCCTATCTATTAAATCAGGATGTCATCAAAAGCTTTGATCCAACTGCGGCTTTTTATGCAGTAGTCGGCATCGGTTTTCCGCAGCGTTTTTATCAAACGCTAGAACATCTGGGGCTGCAGCAATTTCAGTGTCACGAATTTCCAGACCATCATGATTATGAAATTGAAGACCTGCAATTCGATGACAATAGTCCGATTATTACTACTGAAAAAGATGCAGTTAAAATTATGGCATTACTCAAACAGTATCCAGATTATCAGCGGGATATCTGGGTGGTGCCGGTCGATGCAGTCTTGTCACCTGCCTGTTATACAATATTGCAGCAGCAATTAGAGCAACAGGGTATTTCTATTTCTTAAGGTTTATTTACGATGAAACATATAGTTATTCCTGCACGCTTCTCCAGTTCACGTTTGCCGGGTAAACCTTTGCTGGAAATCCATGGTCGTCGAATGATTCTGCGTGTCGTGGATCAGGCTAAAAAAGTGCAGGGCTTTGATGACCTGTGTGTGGCGACAGATGATGAACGTATTGCAGAAGTTTGCCGTGTTGAAGGCGTTGATGTGGTCCTGACTTCAGCAGATCATCCATCAGGTACAGATCGTCTAAGCGAGGTAGCTCGAATCAAGGGGTGGGCGAGTGATGACATTATCGTAAATGTGCAGGGTGATGAACCTTTATTGCCAGCCCAGTTAGTTAAACAGGTCGCGCAACTCTTAGAAGATCAACCAGCTTGCTCAATGTCGACTCTGTGTGAGCCAATTCATCATTTAGAGGAATTTAAGCGTGACAGCATTGTTAAGGTTGTGATGTCTAAGCACAATCAGGCCCTGTATTTTAGTCGTGCTACGATTCCTTATGACCGTGATGGTGCCAAACTGGCTAAACAAAAACTGCATGATTGGGCTTATCGTCATTTGGGTTTATATGCTTACCGAGTAAAACTGCTACAGGAATATGTAACCTGGGAAATAGGTGTGCTGGAAAAACTGGAATCTTTAGAACAGTTACGTGTACTGGAAAATGGTCACCGTATTGCCATTGCTGTGGCAGAAGCCAATTTACCGCCAGGTGTCGATACGCAGGAAGATCTGGACCGCCTGAACCAGATGGATCCATCTTCTTTTGCTTAATTTGAGAATTCTCCATGCCGCTTGATGTCAATGCACAGATTTATCCATGGCAGCAACAGGTTTGGGAAACGCTAACCGGGCGTTTTCCTAAGCTTGGACATGGTTTGTTATTCTATGGAAAAAAAGGCTGTGGTAAAGAAGCCTTTGCCCAGCAGTTTCTGGCCTGGGTTTTATGCCTGAACCGTCAGCCTGATGGGCCATGCGGTGAGTGTGGTAGCTGTCAGTGGTTAAAAGCGGATACCCATCCGAATTACGTCTATATCAGTACTGATGAAGACAATAAAAAACAGAATGCCAAAATTAAAATTGAAAAAATCCGTGATCTTCTGCCTTTTGTACAGCAGACCGTGGATGGCTGGCGCGTCGTTGTCATTGAACCCGCTGAAGCATTAAATATTGCCTCTTCTAATGCCTTGCTGAAAACTCTGGAAGAACCGGGTGAAAATATTGTCATCATTTTACTTGCGGATCATTATCTGAAATTGCCTGCAACTATTCGCAGCCGTTTACAGCATTTTGCTTTGGACCGGATTTCATCAGTGCAATTCGGTGAATATGTAGAAGTGCAATTACCTGAAGCAGGTTCGAGCCAGCAGCAGTTATTGATGAATTTATCCAATCAGATGCCTTTGCAAGCGGTTGAGGTTGCACAAAGTTCATGGCTGCCACTACGTCAGGAATTCATAGAAGACTGGAAAAAACTGGCTATTCAAAAAAATATGCCCATGGCAATTGCGACCAAATGGAATAAAAGCCTGAGTTTTGGTGAATTTGGTCAAATGTTTGAATACTTGTTGTCCGATTTAATTTGTGTCAAGCTAAATCAGGCCGTAAAAAACATTGATCTGGACTTTAATGTATTGGCCGAACAATATTCATTGGAAACACTTTTTGAAATTTATGAGGATTTTCAGCGAGCCAAACAATATCTTGAGCAGAATGTACAAAGTAATCTGGTGCTCGATGAATTGTGTATCAAGCTGATGAATCTTTAGCTTAAGGGGAAAACAAGATGCAACCACGTATGGGCGGTATTATTCAGGCCAATATTCCGGATATTGAAACGTTATTTGCCAGTTATATGCCATATGTTGTAGGTGGTGGACTTTTTATTCCTTCCAAGCAACCAGTCAAGCTGGGTGAAGAAGTATTTGTTTTGACGACTTTACCTGAACAGACGCAGAAAATTCCATTAACCGGAAAAGTAATCTGGATATCTCAAAAGCAGAATGGCATCAAGCCACAAGGTTTTGGGATTCAGCTCACCGGTGAAAAAGGCGTTTTCTTCAAAAATGAAGCAGATCGTCTGGTTGCAGGTCTTAAATCTGATGGACGTAAAAGTTACACTATGTAGTTAATTTACCTTCGGTAGGAACTCATTGTGTTTGTAGATACTCATTGTCATTTAACACTGCTCGATTTAACACCTTATAATGGTGATCTGGATCAGGCGCTTGTTCAGGCCCGTGAAGCAGGCGTATCCAAGTTTATGAGTATCTCGGTGGATCTGGATGATCATATCGAGCTGGCTAAAATCGCTGCCCGTCATCCTGATGTCGGTTATACCGTCGGTGTACATCCTTGCGAAGATGCGGCAACGATGGCGCGTGCGACTACTGAATATCTGGTTGAACTGGCACAGCCAGAAAAAGTCTGGGCGTTGGGTGAAACGGGGCTCGATTATTATCACAGCACCGATTTTATTGCCGAGCAAAAAGACTGTTTTGCCCGTCATATTCATGCCTCACAAATTGTGAAAAAACCTGTCGTTGTGCATACCCGTTCTGCCAAGCATGACACGGTTGATATTATTCGTGCAGAGAAATCTACCCATGGCATTTTGCACTGTTTTACCGAAGACTGGGAAACCGCTAAAGCTGTTTTAGACTGCGGTTACTATGTGTCTTTCTCCGGTATTGTTTCTTTTAAAAATGCCCAGGATTTGCGTGACGTTGCCAAACAGGTTCCACTTGATCGTGTTTTAATCGAAACGGATAGTCCTTACCTTGCTCCAATGCCATATCGTGGCAAATCTAATGAACCAAAATACGTTCCTTATGTAGCCAAAGCCCTTTGCGATGTATATGATAAGTCGCTAGAAGAAATGGCTTATATCACAAAGCAGAACTTTGAGAATCTTCTGAATTCGAAGTAAATAAAGTTAGATAAGAGTACAAGAGAGTTATAGGGTGAAGATGGATCGTCAGGCTCAGTTTCGAGCAAGAGAAACCTTGATTTTTCAAGTCGCAGAACAGTTACTGCTAGAAAATGGTGAAGCCGGGATGACCCTGGATGCACTGGCAGCAGAACTGGATCTGGCCAAAGGCACTCTTTACAAGCATTTTCAGAGTAAAGATGAATTGTACATACTGCTGATTATCCGTAATGAGCGCATGTTGCTGGAAATGATTCAGGATAGTGACAAGGCTTTTCCTGAACATCTGGCTTTCTTTATGTTGCACCATCTGCATCACCCTGAACGTACTGTCCTTTTTCATCAGATTGAAGAACGTCTTTCTACAACAGGTGTTGGAATTCAGCATCTGTTTAGCGAACTTTATCAGGTGCGCAAACAGCGCTTACGTCTGATTATCCGTATGACTGAAAGCTATCTGGCTTCAATCAATAGCAGCATGTCGGTGCGTGATTATCTGGCCTCAATCTGGTCATTGACCCATGGTGCAGCTGCTATTCTTAACTCCAGTTTCTACCAGCGCTATCTTGGTTCACGCGATACCTTGCGCGTTGCCCTTATTGATCAAGCTTTAGCTTTACCGAAACAGGTTCATCCTGCCGAGTAGTTCGCCTAAGAGTTGCCTATGATCAGATCACATCACGCCTCCATTCGTGGATTCACTCTAATCGAAGTGATGGTGGTGATTGTGATTATGAGTATTATGGCATCACTAGTTGTATTGAATATTGGTGGGGTAGATCAGCGCAAGGCAATGCAGACGCGGGAAGTCCTGTTACTGGATTTGCAGCGGATCTTGCGGGAAGCTAATGATCAATCCCGTATTCTTGCGCTTGATGTTCAGGCTGCCACTGATATTTCACCATTTCGCTACGGGGTCGTGGAATATCGTTCACCTAATCAGGCAGAACCGACTTTAAATCAGCAGAAATGGCAAAGTTATGCGGAGTTTAATCTGCGCAATTTACCAGAACAGGTCTCTTTCCGGATTCAGCCTTTAGAGCAACGTTATAATAATGCCCAAAATCGGGATCTTACTGAAGCCAATGCACCCAAGCTGATCTGGTTAGGCAATGGTGAAGTTAAACCGGTCAGAATCCAGTTTTATCTGGAAGATCGTGAAGTAGGCAATCCGATTGAAATTGATCACTTGGGTAAAGTCCATGAAAGCTAGGGTTTTCAAGCAGAGTGCCGGAGCTGATGTAATCAAGCCATTTAAGTCAAATGCTGATCGTGCGCACTCCGGGCATAGCTCTTCGTCTTGCGCAGCGGTGAAACAGCATTTCACTCATCGCGGCTCCTCAAGCACAGCTTTTGGACTTTCTTGCGCGACAATGCCGCTCAGGTCGAGTATTACTCGACTTAATCGTGCCTCAGGATTTACCTTGCTGGAAGTGATGGTTGCGCTGGCGATTTTTGCCACAGCAGCCATGACCCTGACTAAAGTTGCCATGCAATATACCCAATCGACTTCGAATGCCATTTTGAGAACCCAAGCCCAGTTTGTTGCCTTGAATGAAGCGGCACTGATGGAAATCAATCAGCAGTGGCTCACTGGTACTGAATCTAAACAACTCACCCAGCAGGGCGAAACCTGGCAAATTGATAAGCGCAGTGAGCCTACTGTAAGTCCTAATGTACAACGTATTGAATTACAGGTGAGTCTGGTCAACACTGAAACCGGTCAGGCAGAAAATGGAATTAGCAGCTTGATGTTCTTTAATCACCGGATGAATGAAGCGCCATGAAGTCAAAGGGATTTACGCTGGTCGAACTACTGGTTGCTATTGCTATTTTCGCCGTACTGTCTGCTCTAAGCTGGAAAGTATTTGATTATATTATACAAACCAAAGACCGTAATGCGGTGCATGAACAGCGCTTAAGTCAGTTGCAAGATACTTATCAGCAGATCTTGCGTGATACGGTACAGGCGGTGCCTTTAACGGCCAATATTAATGGTGATATTCAGCCGGCACTGGTTTTGCAAAACGGGCGTTTTAACTTTAGTAAGACTGGAGTTACCGATCCTCTGGAAGAGGGGATTTCTCCAGATGAACGGGTTGAATATCAGTACCGGGCAGATGAACAAAAACTATATCGCTTGAAATACCGGAATTTAAACCAGACCGGTCGTGATCAACCTGAATCCAGTGTGTTGTTGTCCGATGTTGAGCAGTTTCAGATCGTAGTGCTTAATCCGAATGAAATGACCCAATGGCCAGACTCATCATTTGATTTAAATCAGGTTGAGCAAAAACAGCGCTTGCCCAAAGGCATTAAAATCAACTTAATGGTTAATGGGGTCAGTTATGAGTGGATTTTCAGTTTATTGAATACAGATTTCCTGCTTGAAACCCAAAAGTTAACCTGACAAAGAATAATAAAATGCAGATGAACAAAGCAATGATGATCAAACAGCAGAAGGGGATTGCTCTGATTACCATTCTAGTGATGGTGGCTCTTGCAACTATTTTGGCTGCGACTATTGCTAAACGTCAGGCTGCAACTGCTGAAAGTACCGCTTATTTAATGCGACAAAACCAGTCTTTGATGTATGCCAAAAGTGCTGAAGCGTTTTTTTCTGAATTACTTGTGGATGACGCAGAGAATGCTGCTGAAGTTGATCATTTAAATGAAACCTGGGCGCAGCCGATGCCAGCTTTTCCGGTTGAAGATGGTTATGTTTCGGGAATACTGCAAGATGAATCAGGTAAGTTTAATTTAAATAGCCTGATTACAGCTGAAGGTACGGTAAATGAAAATGCTAAAGCTTGGTTCGAGCTGATATTAAAACGTGCTGGATTGCCAGAGCAGTTGAGTGAAGCTGTGATCGACTGGCAGGATGAAGATGAAATGCCAAGTGGCCCAATGGGTGCAGAATCTAATTATTATCAGGGCTTGCCGAATGGTTCTCTGCCTCCAAATACCAAATTTCATAGCGTTGAAGAGCTGAAACTGGTACGAGGCTTTGAAGAAAACAAGTACAAACTAATCGCACCTTATCTCAGTGCTGCGCCTGTAGAAGACAGTACAGTCAATATTAATACCGCATCTGCATTTCTTTTGGCGAGCATGGATGAAAAGCTGGATGTGAATGCTGTGCAGCAATTGCTGGATCACCGTCAGGCGAATCTGGAATATTTTTCCAATGTGGCTGATCTCTGGACACTAGAACCCTTTGCTCAGGTGGATGCAGCCAAACATAACCTGTTTAATAACCTGCTTGGAGTGCAATCCAATCACTTTAAAGCACGTATCGAAGTGATGCTGAGTGAACGTAAACGTCAGTTTAGTAGTGATCTGGTGCGGCAGGACAAGAAGGTTTATGTTGCCTATCGAAGCATGGCGCCTTTTTAAAATATCATCATTTTAGAATGCTCTCATTTCTTGAATTTGATTCGCGTAGCCTTAATCCCTTTTCCCTATCATGATGAACTGCAAAATTAATCCTCATAGGTTTACTTTTGCTTTATAATTGAAATTAATTCACCTATTTTTTGACGACATTACGGCATATGTTAATTCGTAAGTTATTTAAGTTTGAAAATGCTCATATTGTGCGTAACTGCACCTCGGATCGCTGTAAACGTTCGATCCACGGTCACAGTTATAAAGTTGAGTTATTGCTGAAAGCGTCGAAGTTGGATCATGGCCAGATGGTATATGATTTTGGTCTGCTCAAAGGGGTGATTAAGGATTTCTTTGATTCTTTTGACCATGCGATCTGCTTCTGGCAAAAAGATGATCCTGAATATATTCAGGCATGTAAAAACTTTAGTGCACGCTGGGTATCTTTGCCAGTTTCACCGTCTGCAGAACAGTTTTCACGTATTTTCTTCTTCTTGGCTCAGCAGGTATTGACATCCACCATTACTCAGAATGGTGAAGGGGATGTTGAAGTTTACTCTGTGATTGTCCATGAAACTGATACAGGCTATGCGCAAAGCTTCCTGGAAGATATCCAGAATGAACAGATGGGTCCACTTAGCCTGGAACAGATTGAATTCTCGGAGCAGGTCCGGGCAGAATGGACAGATTCAGAGATGTTTGCGAAACTGAAACAGGGTCTTCCATTTCATAATCCGGCTGTGGATTTGCAAGTCCAGCCTTAAAAATTCGAATATAAACGCAGACTGACATAGATTTAGGATTGAAGCATGTCTTTAAATGAACAGCAAATTGCCAAACTGAATAAAGTTCAGTTAGATGACAGCTGGAAATATGGACTCAGTGATTTTTTACTGAGCCCGAAAATGGATGCGTTAAAAACGTTTTTAATTGAAGAAAAAAAAGCAGACAAGGTAATTTACCCACCAAATCACCTGATTTTTAATGCTTTGAATACAACGCCATTAGACCGGGTCAAAGTGGTCATCATTGGTCAGGACCCTTATCATGGCCCGAATCAGGCGCATGGTTTAAGCTTCTCGGTGCAAAAAGGGGTTGCATTACCTCCATCTTTACGTAATATTTTTCATGAGTTACATAATGATTTAGGCGTAAAAATCCCTAAACATGGTGATTTAACTCATTGGGCGGAACAGGGTGTACTTCTGCTCAACGCTGTACTGACTGTAGAGGCAGCACAGCCAACTTCACATCAGAAACGTGGCTGGGAGGAATTCACAGATCACGTCATTGATGTATTGAATGAACAACGTGAACATATCGTTTTTATTCTTTGGGGCGCATACGCACAGCGTAAAGGACAGCGCATTGATCAAAATAAACACCTGGTCTTAAAGGCAGCACATCCTTCGCCTTTGTCAGCAAACCGGGGTGGTTTTTTTGGTTGTAAAGTTTTTTCGAAAACAAATAATTATCTCAAACAACATGGCATTGAGCCTATAGATTGGCAGCTGGACGCATGACTTATTCTCCTGTAACTACACCTTACCATCCGGACCTGATTGTTGAACAAGCCAATAATGGCTGGCGCATTGTTCGTCTGAATCGTCCAAAATCATTACACGCTTTAGATGAATCTCTGGTTTCAGCATTGCTAGAAGTCTTTCAGGACTTTCATACAGATGACAGCGTAAAAGCGATCTGGCTGGATTCAACTACCCCGAAAGCATTTTGTGCCGGTGGCGATGTACGTAAGCTGCGTCAGTTAGTAATTAATGATGAAGTGGCAACCGCCAATAAGTTTTTTGAACAGGAATATGCGCTAGATTTATTACTGCATAACTATGCCAAGCCGGTATTGGTGTGGGGTGAAGGTTATGTTATGGGTGGTGGTTTAGGCCTGTTTATGGCGGCTCCATTCCGTTTGGTGACGCCGTATTCACGTCTGGCCATGCCTGAGATTAATATTGGTTTATATCCAGATGTGGGTGCGACCCGCTTCCTAGCAGACCGTGGAGCGATTGGCCTGTTTACAGGTTTAACAGGTTCCATTATGACTGCTGCGGGTGCTTACGGTATTGGCTGGGCGACTCATATCTGTGATGCACAACGTGATTCAGTGTTAGATAAGGTCGTGAATATAGACTGGGAACATTATCCAGCTGGGGATTTCCGTGCGATTGATGACACCTTGAATAGCATGCACCGTCCGGTAGGCCCGGGTCCTTTGCAAAACTCACTGGATGTAATCCACAGTGTATGTCGTGGCGTAAACTTCGAGCACGATTATGAATCGATTATTGGTTTAAGTGATGCGCGCAGTGACTGGTTGCGTCAGGCCAGCGAAAACCTGCAAAAAGGTTCACCTGCAACCGCTGCTCTAAGCTGGTTATTATGGCAATGGGGTAAACAGGTTCATTCCTGGAATGAAATTTTCGAACTGGAAACCCAGATTTCAGACTGGAAAATCCGTCATCCTGACTTTGTTGAAGGCGTGCGTGCACGTCTGGTCGATAAAGATCTGTCTCCAGAATGGCAAAAGGGTAGTGATTTAAGCCTGAAAGGCATTTTGTCTCAGAATCCACCAGTAACCACCATTGAAAGCTGGAATGAGTTACTCAAACACTATGGTGTGATTTAAGTCTGAATGTCCGAAACACAATTTACCGATGAATACTGGATGCAGCTTGCTTATGAGCAGGCTGCACTTGCTGCTGAGCAGGGTGAAATTCCTGTAGGTGCTGTGATTGTCAGCCAAAATCAGGTCATTGGCCGTGGCTACAATGCGCCAATTTCTTTAAATGATCCGACTGCCCATGCTGAAATCGTAGCATTACGTGAAGCCTGTCAGAACCTGAAAAACTACCGCCTGCCTGAAGATGCTGTCCTCTATGTAACTCTGGAACCGTGCACCATGTGTGTAGGTGCATTGGTGCATTCGCGTATTTCAAGGGTCGTTTTTGGTACAAATGAGCCCAAAGCAGGTTCTTTGGTGAGTGCACGCAAGCTTTTTGAAACTGGCTACTATAATCATGTATTTCTATTTGACTCGGGCTGTATGCAGCAGCAGTGTGCTGAGCAGTTGAGTGCATTTTTCAAGTTGCGTCGTGAACAAAAACGCCAGCTGAAATTGCAAGAAAAATTACTGAATGCTCATAAATAAATCGAATCTAATTCGTTAAACTTTGCTCACTTTAAAATCATTTATTTTCAGGAAAAAGAAAAATGAAAAATGCGATTCAGGTAAAAAAAGAATTCCCAGCAGCGATTGATAAGGTTTTTGAATTGCTGTCTAAACACGATGCTTATAACGTGGCTTTTGCACCAATGCAGGTGGAACGGATTAAGGATTCAGCAGACCCTGAGCGCCCAGATGGTGTGGGTTCTGTGCGTAGCATGGGTTTAGGTCCAGTCAAGCCGCTAAAAGAGCAAATTACCTTGCTAGAGCCGAACTCCCGTATTGAATACAAGATCGTAAAGAATCCTTTGATTAAACATCATTTGGGTATTATTGAGTTTGAAGCATTGGACGATAACAAAAGTCTGGTGACTTATACGATAGAATTGCAGGCACGTCTTCCATTTGTCAGTAAATTAATTCTTGCACAGCTCAAGACAGGGATTAAACTAGGCCTCGCAAAACTTGCAAAATCTGTATAAATAACGGGAAAGTAATGACAGTTCAAATTATTACCATTGATGGTCCAAGTGGATCTGGCAAAGGCACACTGGCTGCAAAACTTGCAGCACATTACCATTTTCATTTATTGGATTCAGGGGCTTTGTATCGTTTATTAGGACTGTCATTGCATCACCATAATTTACTCGATGAACTGGATACTCAACTGGCTGAATGCGTACAAATTGCAACAAATTTGGATATCCAATTTGTCAGCACTGAATCAGGTGTTCAGATATGGCTGAATGGTGAAGATGTCTCCCAAACTATCCGTACCGAACGGGTGGGTGAGTATGCTTCAAAAGTTGCTGCAATTCCTGAACTTAGAACTGCTATGGTGGCCCGTCAACATGCTTTTGCTCAAGCTCCTGGTCTAGTGGCAGATGGCCGCGATATGGCGACCAGTATTTTCCCAGACGCACAAGCCAAGATTTATTTGACAGCTTCGGCTGAATCCCGTGCGCAAAGACGTGTAAAGCAGTTGCAGGGTATGGGGCTGGATGTTAAAATAAACGACATTTTAGCTAATATCGAAGCGCGGGATAAACGAGATATGGAACGCACTGTCGCTCCGCTCAAACCTGCTGCTGATGCGTACATCATCGACAGTTCAGATTTGAATATCGATGAAGTATTTAAGCTGATGACCACGTATGTGGATCAGCAATTAGCTCAATAACCCTATTATTTCAGCAGATGCATAGCTTGATCAGTTTTATATGGACTATGTAGACGCTTAATTAAACCGGCCTTGTCTGATCCAAGACCGCTGACTTTATCGGATATATCATGACCGAATCTTTTGCAGCCCTCTTTGAAGAAAGCGAATTAAACCTCAACGTTGAAAAGGGTGCAGTCATCCAAGGCGTTGTAGTAAGCATCGACTCTGATTGGGTAACTGTTGACACTGGCCTTAAATCTGAAGGCGTTGTTGACCGTGCTGAGTTCTTAAATGAACAGCGCGAACTTGAAGTTCAAGTTGGCGACACTGTAGACGTAGTTGTTGAAGCACTTGACAATGGTATGGGTCAAACAGTTCTTTCTCGCGAAAAAGCTAAACGCGCTGAGACTTGGACTAAACTTGAAAAAATCTTTGAAGACGGCGAAATCGTTACTGGTGTTATCTCTGGTAAAGTTAAAGGCGGTTTCACTGTTGACATCGGTCCAGTTCGTGCGTTCCTTCCAGGTTCTTTAGTTGATACTCGTCCTATTCGTGATACTACTCACTTGGAAGGCAAAGAGTTAGAATTTAAAGTAATCAAACTTGACGCTAAACGTAACAACGTTGTTGTTTCACGTCGTGCTGTTATGGAAGCTGAATCTTCAGCTGACCGTGAAGCTCTTCTTGCTCAGCTTGAAGAAGGTCAAACAGTTACTGGTACTATTAAGAACCTTACTGATTACGGCGCGTTCGTTGACCTTGGCGGTATCGACGGTCTTCTTCACATCACTGACATGGCTTGGAAACGTATCAAGCACCCATCAGAAGTTGTTGAAGTGGGTCAAGAAGTTACTGTTAAAGTACTTAAATTCGACCGCGAACGTAACCGCGTATCTTTAGGCCTTAAACAATTAGGTGAAGATCCATGGTTAGCGATCATGAGCCGTTATCCTAAAGGTTCTATCGTTAAAGCTCGCGTAACTAACCTGACTGACTACGGCTGTTTCGCAGAAATCGCTGAAGGCGTTGAAGGTCTAGTACATGTTTCAGAAATGGACCACACTAACAAAAACATCCACCCATCTAAAGTTGTTCAGATCGGTGACGAAGTTGACGTTATGGTTCTTGAAGTGGACGAAGAACGTCGTCGTATTTCTCTTGGTATCAAACAAACTCGTGCTAACCCATGGGAAGAGTTTGCTAAGAACCACGATAAAGGTGAAAAAGTATCTGGTACTATCAAGTCAATCACTGACTTCGGTATCTTCATCGGATTACCAGGTGGTATCGATGGTCTAGTTCACTTGTCTGACATCTCTTGGAACGAACAAGGCGAAGAAGCTATCCGTCGTTACAAGAAAGGTGACACTGTTGAAGCAGTTATCCTGTCTGTAGATGCTGAAGGCAACCGTATCAGCCTTGGCATCAAACAATTGAACAGCGATCCGTTCAACGATTTCTTAGCTGCTAACGAACGCGGTGCGCTTGTTAAAGGTACTGTAACTGCAGTTGACGCTAAAGGCGCTACTGTTAAGTTAGCTGATGAAGTTGAAGCAACTCTTAAAGCATCTGAAATCAACCGCGACCGCGTTGAAGATGCGACTAAATTCCTTGAAGTTGGTCAAGAAGTTGAAGCTAAGATCATTAATGTAGATCGTAAATCTCGCTCTATCAACTTGTCTATCAAAGCGAAAGACGAAGCTGAAGAGAAAGAAGCTGTTGCAAATCTGAAAACAGCTGCTGCTGGTCAAGACAATGGTCCTAAAACTATTGGTGACTTGATCAAAGCGCAAATGAATCACTAAGAGTAGATGGTGAATTGTATTGTTAATGTAAATTAAGTAATACTTTTTACACAAATACTGTAAACGGTAGCGTAGTATTTAATTATTGCGCTACCGTTTTGTATTTAAACAGGTTATTATCGGAAAATAGATCCCGAGTAGCTTGATAATTAAAGAGGTCGCAGATGACTACTGAAGCACTTAATAAGTCTGACTTAATAGAGCGCATCGCGCTAAAGAATCCGCATTTGGCTGAACCTTTAGTGGAAGAAGCAGTTAAAATTATGATTGATCAAATGATTGAAGCTTTATCATCTGATAACCGTATTGAGATTCGCGGGTTTGGCAGCTTTGCATTACATCATCGTGAGCCTCGCGTGGGTCGTAATCCTAAAACTGGTAAATCTGTTGAAGTTGCAGCAAAAGCTGTTCCACACTTTAAGCCAGGTAAAGCACTTCGTGATGCAGTAAACGAATCTGCAAACAAATAAACAAGATATTTACGGGGTGTTCATGCGTTACGTTCTGGTCATTCTTTTATTGCTCGTCTTTGGCTATTCATTAGCTTTGGTGTTGCAAAACGGGACTGAGGTCTCAGTGGACTTGTTATTTACTCAAGTTCCTGCAATGCGTTTAGGGTTATTGCTCCTTTTGACTCTTTCCTTAGGAATAGTGGTTGGCTTGTTACTCGGTGTGCAGGTTTTCCGCGTTTTTCAGAGCAATTGGGAAATTAAACGACTACGTAAAGATATTGAGCATCTACGTAAGGAACAGTTGAATACTGCCAAGATGATGGCAGCAGAAGCGGCGGCTCATACACGACATGAGAAAACAGTATTAGATATTAATTCTAATGACAGGCCATCGGCACCGCTTTAAACGAAAATGACAAGTAGAAGTAATCTACCGAATCTTTACTTCGCCTGTTTTGATCGAACGCCTTTTAGCTTAGCTTCTAAGGCGTTTTTTATTGTTTAATGGTATTTAGAAAAATATATAAAAATTATATAAATAAATGACTTAATTTGAATTAAAAAATCATTTTTGCGAAAATATTCTTGGTTGTTATGGGGCTAATCCGTATAATGGTTTAATTTTGTCAATTTGAAGGGTCTTCTCATGAGTATCATCGTTGCACTGGATGCTAAAAGTCAATTTGATGCCTTAAGGATTGCAGAGCAGCTCGATCCTGCCTTATGCCGAGTAAAAGTGGGCAAAGAGTTATTTACTCATGAAGGTCCTATCATTGTAAAAGCACTTCAGGATAAAGGTTTTGATGTATTTCTAGATCTGAAGTTCCATGATATTCCAAATACCACTGCACAAGCGGTATGTGCCGCGGCAGACTTGGGTGTGTGGATGGTCAACGTCCACGCTTCAGGTGGTCGTAAAATGATGGAGACCTGTGTTGAGCGTTTAAAAGCAGGTAACTATAAGACTCAACTTATTGCAGTAACTGTATTAACGTCTATGGGACGTGAAGACCTGAAAGACATTGGCTTGGATATTGAACCTAATGAACATGTAAAACGTCTGGCTCAACTGACTAAAGACAGTGGCTTAGATGGAGTGGTATGTTCCGCACAAGAAGCGAAAATGCTGCGTGAAAGCATTGGACAAGACTTTGCACTGGTCACTCCTGGGATTCGTCCTGAAGGTTCAAATGCAGACGATCAAAAACGTATTGTGACACCAAAACAGGCAATGCTGGATGGCTCAACACATCTGGTCATTGGTCGACCAATTACCAAGTCGGAAAATCCTCGTCAGACTCTAAAAGATATTTTGGCAACATTGTAATTCCGGTTACCCGATGAAAAGCCTTTCATATGAAAGGCTTTTTTTATACATTGAGAAAAGCTGTATAAAAATAAAAAGGAATTTCAAATGAGAATAATAAAGACACCAGAACAAAAAATGCTAGAACAAAGGCTGGAGATGGAAAAAATAGCAGATCAGTTCGAACAGCAGGAAAAATATAAACAACAGGCACAGTCGGGTTCATGGGACTGGATGTCAGGCCTTGATAGCATAGATATTGTAGAACTCGCTTCAGAGATGATGGAGACAGTAGGAGATTCATTGAGTAGGGTTGATTTGAATTTTTAATATTCCGTAGTTTATTTTATTTCTAATTGAATCCCCCTAAATCTCCCTTTATGAAAGGGAGGTCGGGAGGGATTTTTAAATTACCGCCAACACACTTACCGCTACTGGCGCCAATACAGATAAAATAAAACCGCTCACCATGGCATGTGGAATAAAATCATTGCCACAGGCCTGTTTGACCATGGGTAAAGTCACATCCATCGCAGTCGCACCTGCAGCAGAAATTGCTGATCTTGGGTAACGCCAGCCGGCACAATACATCAGTAAAATCGCAAAAATTTCCCGAAACAGGTCATTCATCAGGGCAATACTGCCCAGTTCCGCATTTCTTAGTTCTGTAACGACAACACCTGACATTGAATAAAAACCATAACCTTGTGACAGCATAATCAGGTCTTTTAAATGAATATCCGGATTCCAGAAAGAATAGATAATTGCAGCCACGCATGAACCAGCAATACAACCTGTTGGGACCAGCAGGATTTTCCAGTTCAACCATGAGCGATCAAGTGGTGAGTAGGCAAGATCCAGTCCAATCAGAAACATAAAGACCAGTAATAAATGCCAAGTGCTGATTTGAACAGAAAGCCCCATTTGAGTGAAACTATAATGCAGCAAGTACCCAGCAGCTAAGGCGAAGAATGCATAACTGATATTAATCAGTGATTTAATCACTAGCTCAGTGGAGACTCGTCCAGAAGAAGGTTGAAAATCTGCCCATTTAAATAGCAGATAACAACAGCTAAATGCCCCAATAGAGGTGAGAAAAGCAATTGTAATAGAGATATTTAGAATCTGGGCAGGGTAAGGCAATTTCGTCAGAAGCTCAGAAAACTCAAAAGCGATGGCAATCAGCAAAATATAACTAAAATATGGAAGAACCTTAAAGCAGATTTTTGTGAGGTGAGCAGGAAGCCGTTTCGCTAAAACAAAACCAAGCACTAAACAGACCAGAAGCTGGGAGACTAACCAAAGCGATTGCATAATAAAAAAGTATGATAAATCAGTCTTTATTATGCCATCGCTAGCACTATTAATGTGAAGGGCTTTTAACTGGCTTTATTTAAAAAATAATAATCTGCTGCATTAAGGGTTTTGGTTTTGAGCCAGTATTTCCAGGTATAGGTGGGCCATAAGGCAAAATTTTTCCCACCTTCTTGTTGATACCAGCTGACACAGCCAGATTGCCAGACCGTATTGTCCAGCATATGTTGGACATCCTGATTGAATTTTTCCTGTACCTGATCTTTGACCACAATCGCATCACTATGTGATTGATCTACTAGGGCGATCATTTGCAGGATATAACTTACTTGCGCTTCAATCATAAAAAGCACTGAGTTATGTGCCAGCACAGTATTCGGTCCTAATAGCTGAAACAGATTCGGAAAACCTTTCACACAGATCCCATAATAGCTTTCGGCACCATCTTTCCAGACATCATTCAAGTGAATGTCATTCAGGCCAGTGCAATCGAAATTTTTCAGATAAATTCTTGGATCGGTAATAAATCCGGTACCGTAGATCAGGCACTCAATCGGACGTACTTTACCATCTACAGTAATAGTACTGTTTTCGGTCACTTCACGAATACCTTCAGTCACTAGTTCCACATTTTTACGGTTAAAGGTAGGGAAGTATTGGTTAGACACCAGAATCCGTTTGCAGCCCATGATGTAATCTAGGGTCAATTTCTTGGCAGTTTCCTTGTCCTTGACCTGATAGCGAATATAAGCTTCTGCGAGTTTCTGAGCATATTTCATGACAGTTGGTTTAACGATAGGCACTACACGCGACTCATTAGACCAGTACAGACGAATCCGGTGTAACTTGCGGAACCATTCATATTTGGAAAACAGCTTTTTTTCCAGGTCATGATATAGGCGCTCATCCCGTGGAATAACCCAAGCCGCAGTACGTTGAAAGACATAGAGCTGTTTGCATTTGGGTGCAATTTTAGGGATATATTGAATTGCACTGCCAACAGCCCCAATCGATGCAACATTTTTTCCCTTGAGATCATAATGATGATCCCAGTGAGAAGAGTGAAAGATTTTACCCTTAAATTTTTCAATGCCCGTAATATGGGGAATTTGAGGAACATGTAAAGGACCAGAGGCAAATACTACAAACTGAGCTTCCAGAATGCTTTGATCCTGCAGATGGATTTGCCATAAGCATCGGTCTTACTGGTAATGAACCCCAAGTACTTCGGTATTCAGCCGAGCAAAAGCCCGAAGATTATAATGACTGACTAAATCTTGAATATAGCTGAAAATTTCCGGTGCTTCGGCATAGCGTTTTGACCAGTCAGTTTTGGGTGCAAAGGAAAGGGAATACATATGTGATTGCACATCACAGGCCGCTCCCAGATACTGATTATCGCGCCAGGTTCCCCCAAAATCGCTATCTTTTTCTAAAATAATAAAATCATGGATGCCTTACTGTTGTAAACGTATTGCCATCGCTATCCCGCCAAAACCGGCACCGATAATGGCCACTTTGGTATAAGGATGAGTGTGGGTAAGGCGTGTATTGTCCAGCATCTTCGCATTCCTTGCTTATTTTAATAATGGATAATTATCTTGATTTATTAACTGGCTATTAGATATAAAATTGATCTAAACGGCAATAGCCGACGGTTTATTTTTATAGTACAACTAGAGCTATCACATTGTATTCGTATGGTTATGAAACGTTCTGTTCTCAGTCTGATGTATCTGATCCAGGGCATGCGCAAGGCTGGTATAGAGGTCGATCAAAAACTGCAAAATATCGGCTTGCGTGTTGATGCGCTTGATCCGACTTCAATCATTCACCCAAGCGTGGAATATGATGTGCTCAAAGTGGTGGGTCAGGATATCCAACCAGAACAGGGTTTATCGATCGGCCAGCATTATGCATTGGCAGGTTATGGGCCTTTGCTGATGTTGCTGGTGACCAGTCCAACCGTACGGGATGCGATGCATCAGGTAATTCGTTTTCAGCAATTGACGCATCTTACCGGCCAGTTGGGACTGGAGCAAAGTGAGTACCGCAGTGCGCTTTGCTATTATCCCAAGAAAACGGAAGACCATCTGGGAATGCTGGTCGCGCAAGCTGAGATTTCAGGTACATTCAAGTTCATTCGCGATATTTACAAGATGATGGGCCTGTCCAAACCTGACTTGCAGATTGAACTGCCTTTCGCCGCACCGGAACAATCTGCTACCCAGAAAATCTATCATGATTATTATGGAACACAGGTACAGTTTGGTGCTGCAAGAGCTGCATTCTGGTTTGATGAGGCCATTTTGGATATCCGGATTCCTTCAGCAGATGCGGAGACTTTTGCAATCTATGAAGCAAAGTGTTTGGCTGAACTGGAACGTCTGACGGAAGATGTGGATGTCCCGACTGTGGTACAGCGAGTACAGGATTATCTGGAGTTGCAAACCGGTTTGATGCCGAGTATGGCTGAAACGGCTCAGGCTCTGAATATTCCAGAACGTACTTTACGCCATCAATTACAGCAGTTCGATACCAGTTATAAACAGATTCGCGAAGAGATTATTAAAGATAAAGCTTTGCGACTCATTGAATATAAACAGTATTCGATTGAAATGATTGCAGAGTTATTGGGTTATTCCGAACCGGCTGCTTTTAACCATGCCTTTAAGCGCTGGTTTGGGCAAAGTCCTCGGCAATATATAAAATAGCCTAAGTTAGTTAATGCCAAAGTGTTATAGTGTGCGTTCTAAACTCCGCTATAATTAAACAGATCCTGAATAGTACGAAACCTATGTCCGATTTTAATTCACAGCACAGCACCGCTTTTAGTCCGATCTCTCCTGCAGAACGTTATGCACAGGCTTTGTCTTCAGGACAGTTTATGCCCGATGATGCACAGGCCATGGCCGTACATGAGCTGAATCGTACCTGGCTGGAATTAATTCAGCGTTTTAAAGCTTCTAAGAAGGCCTTTCGCCGTTTCCGTCGTCAGACTTCGCCAAAAGGTGTATACATGTGGGGTGGAGTAGGTCGTGGAAAGACCTGGCTCATGGATCAGTTCTATGAGTCGATTCCATTTCGCCGTAAAACCCGTATGCACTTTCACCATTTCATGCAGCATGTGCATCGTGAGTTAAACAAGCTTTCAGGTCAGCGCAATCCGCTAGATCTGGTAGCGGATCAGATTTATAAAGATGCTGTGGTGATCTGCTTTGATGAATTTTTTGTATCTAATGTGACAGATGCCATGATCCTGAGTGATCTGTTCCAGAAGCTGTTTGAGCGTGGCATTACGCTGGTGGCGACTTCGAATATTGCGCCAGATGGTTTATATAAAAATGGGATTCACCGTGACCGTTTTCTGCCAACCATTGAAATGGTCAAGAAAAACTGTGTCATTCTGAATGTAGATGCCGGTGTAGATTACCGTTTACGTGTCTTAAANNCATACTGAAGATGTCTTGTGGTGTGAGTTCTCTGAACTGTGTCTAAAACCGCGTAGCCCAGCTGACTTCATTGAAATTGCGAATATTTACAATACGGTATTAGTCAGCAATGTGCCGCATTTAACCGATTTCCTGAATGATGCCACACGCCGTTTCATTTATCTGGTCGATGAATTTTATGATCGTGGAGTCAAATTACTATTGACCTCAGAAGATAATATCGTTGATCTTTATAAAGGTGAGCGACTGGCTTTTGAAATTGAACGGACCCGTTCACGTTTGCTAGAGATGCAATCAGATGAATATCTGCATTCTGAACATCGCCAGATTGAGAAAATAGCTTCGAGCGAGCCTGAATAAATACAACAAGCGCTGGTCATGACCGGCGCTTTTTTATGCATTTCATTGCATCAAAGATCGACAAGTTCAGCCAAACATGGCTTAATCTTGATCTAAATATGACCTTGTATAAAAAGAACGGACAACTTTTATTCAAAATTCTGAACTTAAGTCTAATTTCTACATTTCAAAAACTTTATACACTGTCATGAGGGTATTTAGCAGGATGATATTGCATCGTGTGAGACATCATTTAATAAGGATATGAGGGTATTCTTATTGGAAAAATGCTCATTATTTTGCGGTGTGATAGTACTATTCAGCTAGATTTTAATCGGTATACTAGAATCTCTTGTATAAAAAGTAGCAATATCAGGAAAGACAATGACTGCACGTATTCAAAAAGGCAAGTTAGCGATTGCTAAAGAACTTTACGATTTTATCGAAAATGAAGCACTACCAGGTTCTGGTTTGGACAGCGAAACATACTGGAAAAACTTTGAACAAGTCGTTGTTGATCTTAGCCCTAAAAACAAAGCACTTTTGGCTAAGCGTGATGATATTCAAGCTAAAATTGATGAATGGCATCGCAATAACACATTTGAATTACAAGCTTACAAAGCTTTCTTGACTGAAATTGGCTACTTATTACCAGAAGTAGAAGATTTCCAGATCAGCACTGAAAATGTAGACGAAGAGATTGCACTATTGGCTGGCCCACAGTTGGTAGTTCCAGTACGTAATGCGCGTTACTGCCTGAACGCAGCGAATGCACGCTGGGGTTCTTTATACGACGCTTTATACGGCTTCGACGTGATCTCTGAAGAAGATGGTGCTGAAAAAGGTAAAGGCTATAACCCGAAACGTGGTGAGAAAGTTATCGCATTCGCAAAAAACTTCTTAGATGAAACATTCCCGCTGGCACAAGGTTCACATGCTGATGCAACCAAATATGCAGTTGAAGGTAATGCACTGGTTGTAACGCTGAAAGACGGTTCTACCACAACTGTTGCGGATGGCTCTAAATTCGTTGGTTATAATGGCGAAGCTTCTGCACCAACTGAAATCGTATTGAAAAATAACGGCCTGCACGCAATCATCCAGATTGATGCAAACAGCCCAATTGGCCAAACAGATGCAGCAGGCGTAAAAGACGTTGTGCTTGAAGCAGCTGTGACAACAATCCAAGACTTGGAAGACTCTGTTGCAGCAGTTGATGCTGAAGAAAAAGTTGAAGGCTACCGTAACTGGTTAGGCTTGATGAAAGGTACGCTTGAAGAGTCTATCGAAAAAAATGGCAAGACCATTACCCGTAAACTCAATGCTGACCGTACTTTCAAAAATGTTGAAGGCGGTGAGACCAAGGTTCATGGTCGTTCATTGATGCTGCTTCGTAACGTTGGTCACTTGATGACAAACCCGGCGATCCTTGTAGATGGCGAAGAAATTTATGAAGGCATCATGGATGCATTGGTAACTCCATTGCTTTCTGTGGCTGATATCCGTGGTGAGAACACGATCAAGAACTCACGTACCGGTTCTATGTATATCGTTAAGCCAAAAATGCACGGTCCAGAAGAAGTTGCATTTGCGGTTGAGCTGTTTGAACGTGCTGAACAGGCGCTTGGCTTACCTGCGAAAACCCTGAAAATCGGTATTATGGATGAAGAACGCCGTACTTCTGTTAACCTGAAAAACTGTATTGCTCAGGCGAAAGACCGTACCATCTTTATTAACACCGGTTTCATGGATCGTACAGGTGATGAAATCCATACCTTCATGGAAGCAGGTCCATTTGTTCGTAAAGGCGAAATTAAAGGCCAAAAATGGTTCCCAGCTTACGAAAACCGTAACGTCATGGTAGGTCTACAAACAGGTCTACGTGGTAAAGCACAGATTGGTAAAGGCATGTGGCCAAAACCAGACATGCTGTTAGACATGTACAAAACGAAGACTGAACATCCTGAAGCAGGCGCAAGCTGTGCATGGGTTCCGTCTCCAACAGGTGCAGTGATTCACGCGATTCACTACCATCAAATTAATGTAGCAAACCGTCAGCAAGAATTGCTTGCAACTGAAGCATTGCCTTTAGATGATTTGTTAACTCCACCTCTTGCAACTGATACCAACTGGTCTGAAGAAGAGAAACTAAAAGAACTGGAAAATAACTGCCAAGGTATCTTGGGTTATGTCGTTCGTTGGGTTGATCTGGGTGTAGGTTGTTCTAAAGTTCCAGACATCAATGATGTGGGCTTGATGGAAGACCGTGCAACTTTACGTATTTCTTCTCAGCACGTTGCTAACTGGTTACGTCATGGAATTGTAACGCGTGAACAGGTTGAAGAAGTAATGCAACGCATGGCGAAAATTGTGGATGAGCAAAATGCGAATGATCCACTGTATAAGCCAATGGCTGCTGACTTTGACAACAGCATTGCATTCCAGGCTGCTTCTGACCTGATTTTCAAAGGTGGTGAACAGCCATCAGGTTATACAGAGCCGCTTCTACACGCAGCGCGTTTAAAACTTAAAGGTTATACAGGTGACTAATCCTGTAACTTGAAAAAGCCTCTTCGGAGGCTTTTTTATTGCTCTTAAAAAAGATCTAAGGATAAAAATGTATTTCTGGAATGTAAATTAACTGACGGAACACCTAAAACAGAACAATGTCATAGAACAAAATTTTAATAATAATTATTTGTTAAACAGTAGCTTTATATTTGCCAATCGCTATTCGTATGAGCGTTTACAGCTCCTCATGCTGGATAGCTGTAGAGCTTTGGATAATGACGTTGAAGACTCAATTTAATTCTCAATTTTTAACTTCTAAGAATCGTATTTGGGCTGACGTACTGGAAGATTTATACAGCAAAGAATGAGATTCATGGATCAATAATTTTCATTCACTTAGAAAGCTCAAGATAAAAGCGTAACAATTCGTCGCTGTCACTTCCATCCTGAAATGGCTCTGCTAAAGTAAAAGCAAATCAATAAATTGCAGGGAAGAACAGCATGGCATATCAAAATTTGGATCAGCAGTTTATTGCGGGTCAGTGGCAACCCGGCCGTTCTCAGAAAATGATTCAGAATTTGAATCCCTACACCCAAGATACGATCTTTACTTTACAGGCGGCTAGTACTGCAGATGTTGATGCGGCTTATGCGGCAGCTGATAAAGCTTTCCAGCAGGGTATCATTAAATCAGTTGAGTTAAGACAGCAAATCTTGCAAAAACTACAACAGGTAATTCAGGCACGTCAGGATAAAATTATTGAATGGTTGATTCTTGAGTCTGGAAGTACCCGTTTTAAAGCTGGTCTGGAAGTTGGCGCTGCTCTATCTATTATTCAGGAAAGCCAGAAATTTCCAGAGCAGATCAAGACTGAACAGCTGGAGAGCAAAGATCCACAACGTAAAAGTCTGGTACTACGAAAACCCTTGGGTGTGATTGGCATCATTAGTCCATGGAATTTTCCATTTCATTTATCCATGCGTTCTGTAGCAACAGCGATTGCCTGTGGAAATAGTGTGGTACTCAAGCCAGCAAGTGATACGCCGGTAACAGGTGGAACCCTATTAGGAAAGCTGTTTGAAGAAGCTGGCTTACCTGCAGGTGTGCTCAATGTGGTTTCAGGGGCAGGCAGTGAAATTGGTGATTATTTTGTCGAGCACCCAATTCCAAAAATGATCTCATTCACGGGTTCTACAGAAGTCGGACAGAAAGTAGGAAGCAAAGCCTTAGCCAGCCCTCGAATTAAACGTCTGGCGCTGGAACTGGGCGGAAATGCGCCACTGGTGATTCTGGATGATGCAGACCTTGATCTGGCAGTAGAGTTGACAATTATGGGACGCTTTATGCATCAGGGGCAAATCTGTATGAGCACTAATCGCGTCATTGTCGATGCGTCCATCCATGATGCCTATGTGGAAAAGCTTTTAGAACGGGTGAAAACTGTTGCTGTGGGTGATCCAAATCTGGAAGAGACCATTATTGGTCCGATCATCAATCAGAGTCAGGTCAAAAAACATCAGCAGATTATTCAAAGTGCAAAAGAGCAGGGTGCAGAGCTAGTATATGAAGGGGGTATAGAAGGTAATCTGGTCTATCCACATATCTTTACTGGGGTAGCACCTGAATCTCCACTGGCTCAGGAAGAAAGTTTTGGACCGATTCTACCAATACTGAAAGCTCGTGATGAAACACATGCCTTAAAGCTGGCCAATGATACCCGTTTTGGCTTATCCAGTGCGGTTTGTACCTCGAATATTGAACGTGGTATTAATTTTACGGAACAGCTTGATATCGGTATGACCCATATCAATAGTATTAGTGTGGCAGATCAGGCTAATGCACCGTTTGGGGGCGAGAAAAACTCTGGACTTGGACGTTTTAATGGACGCTGGATTTTTGAGGAATTCACCCGTACTCACTGGCTGACTGTACCCAATGAATAATATTAAATGATAGAAACTTATCCATAATACATACAGGTTTAAGCTTGGCATCAAGCTATAATCAGAATATCAAGTGATCTGTCTGATTAAGCATGTGTGCCAACTTTAAGCCTTTAACTTCGCAGCAAATACATGATCTGGGCTTGCCGGAAATTCCCTTTGAATATCCGGAAGAAGTCTATCCGAATTATGCTACACCCTTGTTATTTCAATCTGATCAAGGTCTGGAATGGCGCTCGGTTAACTTTGGCTTTATTCCCAAATGGGCAGAGGATAAAACGATTGGGACAAAAACCTACAATGCCAGAAATGAAACTTTGCTGCAAAAACCAACCTTTGCAGAGGCGACAGCCAAATGCAAGTTTGGGGTGATTCCCGTCTCGGAATTTTATGAGTCAAAGTATTTTGATAATAAACCACAGCGCTGGGGCGTCAGACGTAAAGATGGAAAGGCGACCTTTATTGCGGCACTGTATGAAATTGCACGGGTGCAGGATGAAATCGTACGTTCAGCCAGTATGATTACGATGGATGCAATAGACCATCTCATGATGAAAGAGTTTCATGAGCCGGGAAATATTAAACGTTCAGTCATTGTGATTCCACATGAACGTTTACATGAATGGCTGAATCTCACGCAACCGGATATTCGCAGCTTTGTACAGGGATTTCCAGTAGAGGAGTTCGAATGTTCACATGTACCAAAAGAAAGAATCAAAAAAGCCAGTCCACAGCTGAACTTTTTTGATTCCTAAAACCTAGAAAGCAATGGCGGATCGTTAATTATTATAAAAGGTGTTATTGATCTCGCCAGCTAAATTCAAAATTGAAAAATACTTAACGAGCCAAATTTTTAAAGATATGGCGTAAGCTTTCCATAGTTTTTTCAATTTGTAATGGGGTTAGCCCTTCAAATGACTGTTCCAGTACAACATTGGTCAGGTCATTAATTTTATGTGTCATTTCCATTCCTTTTTCAGTCAGCACGACACGGGTAATACGAGCATCGTCTTCACAGGAATAGGTTTCAACCAGACCTTCATCTTTTAAGCGATAAACGATCTTGGTGGTTGTCGACATTTTAGATACGACCATTTCTGACAGGTCAGAAACGCTGGCATGTGGTTTGGCTTTAAGAGCAAGCAAAATACGGCGACGTGAATTATCGACACCATACTTTTTAAGTGCATGATCTACATTTAGGACATATTGGGCATGAACTTGAGTCACCCAGTAGTATGGAAAGTTTTCTAAATTAAAGTGTTCTGCACAAGGTAAAAATTTTGCATATTTTTTAGTCATGAAATGTTCCTTTTATTTATTTTTCTAGGGCACTGACATTTTATGTAAAAGTTTATACATGTTTCAACCTTTATTTTTAAAATGTTAACGAGATTGCATTTGTTAGATCTTCTTAACATCAAAAAAATCAGGTGATTTATGTGTTGTAGATCAATCGGGGCAAATTGTAACTGTCTTTATCCAGATGAATGGCATTGATATGACATGCAAATCTTAAGACTCCAGGTTAAATTTAGAGTCTGAATAAGAACTAGATTGGCAAACCATATGGATAAATGGCCGACCTGCGCATATCTTACTTTTGGTGAGTATGCGGAAATAAAATTCAAAATCGATGCTGTTTAAATGAATGTTCTGATACATTTTTTAATCTGTAGCACGATGCAGATCCAGATTTTTCAGATCTGATCGAAAGCTAGAGCGAGTACATTTAAGTTGGTCACTCATCGAATAAAACCGTTTTGGATGAGAAACTTATGCATCTTTTTGATCCTACGACTAACTATTCATAACGTGTATGAACTATTTTAATAAAAAAATCCATATTTAAAATATGTCTTTAGATAAGTGGATTTAAGGGACGTAGCAGGATAGTGGATCATTCAATATTTTATGATGTATGAAGAGATATGAATATTAAGAGAAACAGTAATTTATATCTCAGGCTTCTATCAGATAGATTTAATGGGCTTAGGGTCAAAAAGAAGCCTAAATTTTCTTTAATTTGTAATGAGTTATGTAGAACATAACAGATTCAGGCCAATGATTTGAAAATTAAAAGATTTTAGAATGAGGAGAGGCAAAGCGGTGTAACAGTTTTTCATAAATTTTATTGTTCAAAAATCATAAGTTTATGCATAATAGATACATCTTAAGTCGAAAAGGTTAAATTAAATGGATCCCTCGCCGTGCGTTGATCTTCCATATTCGTTGCTTACATACTCAAACGGGATGGTGTTCTAATGGAATTTTTATTAGATCCCGGAAGTTGGGTTGGTTTAATTACTCTTATTATTCTCGAAATCGTTTTAGGTATTGATAACCTAGTCTTTATTGCCATTCTGGCTGAGAAACTTCCCCCTGAACAGCGTGATAAGGCCCGTGTGATTGGTCTATCCTTAGCCTTGTTGATGCGTTTAGGTCTACTGTTCGCAATCTCTTGGTTAGTCACCTTGACTCAACCGCTTATTCAATTATTTAACTGGACCTTCTCCGGACGGGATTTGATTCTGCTCTTTGGTGGTTTATTCCTGCTCTATAAAGCCGTTACCGAACTTCATGAAAAAATTGAAGGCAAGCCTGAAATACAGGTCACGACCAAGGTGGCATATGCGGGCTTTACAGCCGTTGTGGTTCAGATTGTCATTTTGGATGCTGTATTCTCATTAGACTCAGTGATTACCGCCGTAGGTATGGTCGATAATATCTATGTCATGATGGCAGCCATGATTATCGCGATGGCCGTGATGTTACTGGCGTCTAAACCATTGACCAACTTTGTGAATCGTCATCCGACAGTTGTGATTCTATGTTTGAGCTTCCTGTTACTGATCGGGATCAGCCTGATGGCAGAAGGTTTCGGTTTCCATATTCCGAAAGGCTATATCTACTCTGGTATTGGTGTTGCAATTGCAGTTGAAGCCTTTAACCAGTTTAGTCAGCGCAATGCTGCGAAACATGAAGCCAAGATTCCGCTGCGTCATCGTACCGCTAACAGTATTCTTCAACTGATGGGTGCTAAGCTTGAAACCACCAGTACCACTCAGCATGAAGCACAGGAAACCTTTGCGGATGAAGAACGCTATATGATTGGCGGAGTATTGACCCTGGCAGAGCGTTCTGTAGCATCGATCATGACCCCACGAAGCCAGATTTCCTGGGTCGATCTGGAGGATGGTCCGGAACAGATCCGTGAAAAAATCCTTTCTGTACCCCACAGCCTGTTTCCGGTTTGCCGGGGCAGTTTGGATAAGGTGATTACCATCGTTCGTGCCAAAGAACTGTTAGATGTACTGGATGAACCGCAAGAATTAAAAGCTTTAATCAAGCATCACCGCCCTATCTATATCTTTGAAAGAATGAAGGTGATTGACGCGATTAATACCTTGCGCACATCAAAAGGCTCTCTGGTACTGGTCAGTGATGAATTTGGTCATGTACAAGGTCTGATTTCACCGCTAGACGTGTTTGAGGCAATTGCCGGTGAATTCCCAGATGCCGATGAGCAGCTGGATCTGGTCAAAGTTGATGATACACACTGGATTGCGTCCGGTATGCTGGATCTGTACCAGTTAGAACTTGAGCTCGGTATGCTGGATCTGATTGATGAAGATGCAGGCTATATCAGTGTTGCTGGTCTGATTCTGGATAAAACCAATAGTGTGGTCGAGGTAGGTACTGAACTGAACTACCAAGGTGTTCAATTCAAGGTGATGGAAATCGAAAATAACCGGATTAAATCGGTGAGTATCCATTATCAGGGTTAATCGCCTGTCTTTATTATTTTTTTGAGTCAGTTGCTTAAGGGCAACTGACTTTTTTATTGAATATTCTTTATGACTTAGATATTAATGCTCACCTAAGCTTATTCTTGAGGCTAAATGGAGTATTGAATATTTTGAAAGCCAAGAATGAGTAATAGGTTTTACTGGCTTAGAAGTAAGAAATCTTAATGAAGTATTAAATTGCAGACATGCTTTATTTAGAATTATTAAATAAATTTAAATAAAGTTTAAAAATAAGTGTGAATTTGACTAGGGTCTGTTGACATTTACTG
>NZ_DJBE01000051.1:0-52465 GCF_002429925.1 Acinetobacter sp. UBA5984 | reverse complement strand
CTTTTTTTATGTGTGGGATTTAATAAGACAAGATAAAAAGGCTTAAATAAATTTAAGCCTTTTATGAATCTAGTTATTTATTGATCTGCTTATTGATCTGCCGCGATAATGGATTGTGTTGCATTCTTTAGCATATATAGGGCCTGACCTAATAAAATGTCTTTTTCAGCCAAAGTAACCAGAATAAGAGGGTGTTTTGGTGCTGCAACTGCTGTCAAAATGGCTTTAGCATTTTCTGCATCCAAAGTGATGCTCTGACAGCCAGTAAGATGGATTTCCTTGGTAAATGCAGAAACCATCGCTAAAATCGAGCTACTCATAGCAGCCAGTTTGCTGTTGTTGTAGTTGTCTTTCTTGTGAATTGTTGCCAATTCAAACCCATCTGTTGAGCAGACCATTACATAATATACGCCACGAACATTACTAATGATCTCCTGAATTTGCTGTTTGGCATGCTGAACGAGGGCTTCCGGGACTTGATGTCTTTCTTGTATAGTAAGCATGCTTTAATCCTTAGCTCATGAGGTTATGGTTGACTTCGATTGAAGTAATGAGGGCTTCTAAGAGAAGTAAGATGTCGTCTTTTTGACGTGCATCTACAAAAAAGAGGGGAGTATAGAGATCCTGCTGAATCAGCCAGTCCTTATAAATCTGGGTAAAGTGAGAGCTTTCAAGATCACTGTGCGTAATCCCAATGGCAATATTATTGGTATATTCCTAGAATACTTCGATATAGCTTTCCAGTTCCTGGATTGGATCACTCACCGTATGATCAATGAGGATAATAGCACCTAGTGCGCCTTGACAGATGACAAGCCAGATAAAATCAAAGCGGCTTTGTCCTGGCGTCCCATATAGGCCAATTTTAGTTTCATCTTCTAATGTGATCTCATCATAATCAATTCCTACAGTGGTTTCCATTTTTGTATGGCTGCGGTCGTCAGTATTCAGTGCCTCAGTGAGTAACACTGGTATATATTAGATAAGGAACGTATCGCGGCTGTTTTACCTGCGCCCATGGAGCCCGCAAAAACGATTTTATATTGTTGTAAAATCATAAGTATTTACTTTATTAAAATCCAAATTTAAATCGTAGCTTTCCAAAAAAGCTTTTAATGAAACTTTGCTGTTCTGTTCTTTCAACTGGCGCAGTGGTGCGATAACGACTTTCCCAAGCATTAATTTTTTCAATATTTCCGGAAGCCATACTGGCTGCAATAAATTGTCGAAGTGTGAATAAAGAAATTGCATGTTGCTCAGCAATTTTTGAAATCTTAGCGCCTTAAATAAAGCAGGCAGATATCTGAAAAATACGTTTTTTATGTAGCGGATGAGCTGACTTTGGCCAGTAATGAATTTTGTAGTGACCATCTTCAGGTGCGATCTGAGCAAAATTAGGCGAGTCCCAGAAAAAATTCCATAACCAGTCCTGCAGAATCTGCGTTTCTCTACGTGTCACTTTTAATACGTCGCTAGTAAGCGAAGTCGTATTAAAATGAAAAGTCTGTACCTGTTTCAGCCCGGTCTTTGTTTAACCAAACCAAGCAAGTTTTTTGCTGAGTCAATGATGGCAATAGTGCCATGCTGATCATAGAGATGTAATTTGCCTTTTTCAGGATGCAGCATCTCTTTAAAAAAGTTGATGGTATAGGGAGGGTCAGAAGATTGCTGGGAGTGAACTAGCGTTGAAAATATAGGTTCTTCTATTTCTGGTTTAATTTCTGAATTAAGAACATTTTGCTCAAACCAGTGCTTGAGAATTTGTGTGTTTTGCAGGGGTAAAGCGAGCGTGTTATTTATAATCTGGTTCGAATATTGAGCATTTTTAGAGATGCATAAATAAGGACATTTTTGGTTTTTGAGAACACGTTGAATACCCTCTGTTTCAAGAAAGTATTCATACACCAACAGGCAATCGAGATGAGGATCGGAAGCAGTGTTCCATTGCAGGATAAAATGGTCAGGAGTGATGTGTTGTAAAGTCTTTTTTAGTTCATCAGCATCGTGAATACTTAAACCTGCTATTCCAATATGAATATAATGCCTATGCATTTTAAGTCTCGATTAAACTTTATATTTTATTGGGTGAAGCGCATAAGAATCCCCTTTATCGCATGAAATAAAGGGGAAAACTGTGTATTAGCTGAAGTCTAAACCTTATTCAAAAGATTTAAGCTCATGACGAGCCATAGCCCGGTTTGCTTTAGAGCGATCCAGTACAAGATACAGGAATACATTATTATTCTTTTCGAGTGGGCGAATGAGATGATATTGCTTGCCCAGCGTAATCAGAATATCTTCAATCGAGTCATTCAGGTTTAATGAATTCGCTACACGGCGTTTTGCGCGAACCACTTCTGTATTGCCGGCTGCTGCAAGTTTACGATCGATATTGCCACCATTGAGTTGCTAAAGCCAAGACCGCTTTCACCATCAGTTAATGCTGCAGCAACGAAACCATCAATGTCTGTAAGTGTATCTAAGGTTACCTTAGCCACAATTATTTCCCTGTTATAAAAATAGTTGATGCGTTAGTTGTATTTGATGAAGTTCGAATATTATCTTTTTCATTCAAATTCATTATAAAAATGGGCAAGTAAATTACAATTGAAATAAAAACCATATAAAATTTAATGGTTTACTTTAGATTTTAATTTTTAACTTCTACTTTGTAATTATGTGATGCGTTTATCTTTTTATTTAAGGATATGTGAAACAATTTTGTGATTATTTTTTGATTTATAATCTCAGCTTAATCTAAAAGATGTAATAAAATATTTTGAATGAATTATGGGGCTAGTTAGGTAAAAATTTCAGTTAAGAAAATTGATTCACTTCATTCCCTGATAAATCTAAAGAATAAAAAAAGCCAATATCTCATTGGCTTTTAGTAAAACTGAATTTTTTGAGGTTGAAATATTTATGCAAATACGCGTAATACTGCATCAATCAGTACCCAAAGAATCGCAAGCGCAACCACTGGCTCAACGATTTTTGCCCAGGTTGGTGTTTCTACAACAGCAACTTCTTCAACATCATGATGCTGGCTATTTTGATGAACCATTTGGCTAAACTCCTTCATTGATGCTTCTAATGATAGCTCTTCTTCATGAATTGGTTTAGAGCCTTTGAGTTCTGTTAGGTTATTTGTTGTCCAAACCCAATCATCTGCCTGGCCAGACAAATGTTCAATTTGTCCTTTCAACAGCTCTTGGATACTGGTCTGATTATGATTGCCAGTATCATGTAACTGCTTTAATTCAGTCAGCTGAAAATGGAAAATTTCAGACGTGAGCTGTTCCAGCTCGGGTTTTGGTAAAGTTGACTGGTTTTCCACTCGGGTAGTCAGGTGACGGGCGATTTCTAGGATATAAAGTTCATCTGGATGCTTGATTTCATTATAAATTTTTTGCGGATTATTGCGCCATTCGCTAATCAGTTTGCCTAAAGTGAGAGCATTGATTTCTGAAATATATTTACGTCTTTCTTCTTTTGTATAGTCTTGTAGAAGCTCAGGCTTTTGAGTTTCTATCTGTTCAACAAAATATTGTACTAAATCAAAAGCCATTCACTTACTCCATTATTTTTAATCTAATAACCTTAGGGTTGGTTTTTTCTTTGCGGGTTCAGGCTGTTCTTCAGTGCTTGATTTTAAAGCATCTTCATCATTTTGTGTATGCTCATATTCATTTGGATCAAAGAATAATCCCTGACCATTCTCACGTGCATAGATCCCGAGGACTGCTGCCATCGGTACATAGATATCACGTGATACACCACCAAAACGTGCTGAGAAGGTGATGGCTTCATTATCCATATTCAGCGCATGAACTGCATGCGGCACAATATTCAGGACAATCTGGCCATCTTTAATAAACTGTTCAGGTACCATGGTATTTGGACGTGTAGCATCGACCAGCAGATAAGGCGTCATATTGTTATCGCAAATCCACTCATAGATTGCACGTGCCATATAGGGACGGGTAGGACTTAAGTTGAATTCTTGTTCAGACATGATGTTTCTCTACAGATTTAATTTGCTCTTGGTAGCGGTTTTTTTCCTGCAAGGTCATGGATTTTGCAAATGCAGGACGGCTAAAAACTCGTTTGCAATATAAATAAAATGGACGACATTGTTGTCGAGGTAATTCTACTCCCATGCTTTTGAGTCGAATGAAAATGGGAGCCAGCATGCAATCTAAGATGCTGAATTGTTCCGACATAAAATAAGGAAAATGCTGGAACAGGGGCGTTAATGAAATCAGGATATCATGCAACTGTTTTTGTGCCTTTACTTTGGCTGCAGCATCCAGAGTATCCGGATGGCATAGCATGATATCTGCCAGTTTGAGCCAGTCATTTTCAAAACGCCAGATATATTGCCGCTGTTCCGCACGAGGCATGGGGGCATCTGCATAGAGCTTATTCTGGCGGTAACGATCATCAATATATTCGGAAATGATGCTGGTATTGAACAATTTTAAATCATTTTCAATTAGCATGGGCAGCTGGTTATAAGGATTGAGGCTGGCCAGATCTTCATCATCGCTATCGACCAGAATCAGGTTATATTTAATCTGCTTTTCGGCAAGTACGTAGCGAATCCAATGGGAACGAAAGTCATCGGCATGGCTATATAAGGTGAGTCCTTGAAGTGGCGCGCTTTCGACTGACATAAATCCTGATTAAGTTCTAATGAATAGACTAGGATACTAAAAATCAACCCAAAAAGCACGAAGCATAAAAAGCCAATTGGACTAAGGCAGGGTAGAGTAGAGAAAAAAATGAAAGGAGCAGAACAACATGATCATGAATTTTGGCTTAATCATTCTGTTTATTATTATCGGTTTTGCGAATTATTATCTGACCAAATCCTTCTGGTGCCATGAAGGAGTGTGGGGTAAGGATGTGCATGAACAATGACAATAAAAATAATATTAAGTGGTCATTTTAAAACCATAAAAAAACCCTGGAATAAACCAGGGTTTTTTGTCCGATCCGGTAAACGAATTAACGTTTAGAGAATTGAGGACGTTTACGAGCTTTACGTAAACCAAGTTTCTTACGTTCAACTTCACGAGCATCACGAGTAACGAAACCAGCTTGACGAAGAGCAGGTTTAAGAGTTTCGTCAGAAGCGATCAGTGCACGAGTAATACCGTGACGGATAGCGCCTGCTTGACCACCGATACCACCACCAGCAACAGTGATGTAAAGGTCATATTTCTCAGTCGCTTCAAGAAGCTCTAGAGGTTGACGAACAACCATACGAGCAGTCTCACGACCGAAGTATTGTTCTAAAGAACGGTTGTTGATTACGAGTTTACCAGTACCAGCAGATAGGAAAACACGTGCAGTTGCGGTCTTACGGCGACCTGTACCATAGTTAGTAGCCATGTGCTGTATCCCTTAGATGTCCAAAACTTGTGGCTGTTGAGCAGTATGTGGATGCTCAGTACCAGCGTACACTTTCATTTTTTTGATCATTGCATAACCAAGAGGACCTTTTGGCAACATGCCTTTTACAGCGCGTTGGAAAATTTCTTCTGGTTTGTGAGCAACTAATTTTTCAAAATTAGTTTCACGAATACCACCAGGGAAACCAGTATGGCGATAGTATTTCTTGTCAAGTGATTTGTTACCAGTCACTTGAACTTGCTCAGCATTGATAACAACGATGTAATCACCAGTGTCAACGTGAGGAGTATAAGAAGTTTTATGCTTACCGCGTAAACGACGAGCGATTTCAGTCGCGAGACGACCTAAAGTTTTGCCAGAAGCATCAACAACGTACCAGTCGTGTTGAACTTCAGCTGGCTTAGCGCTGAGAGTTTTCATTAAACCACTACCTATTATAGTTGGTTTGGACTATGGAAGCTGTCCAAACAAAAGGAGACGGAATTCTACCCGAAAGCCGGGAGAACCACAATGAAAATATAAAATTTCAAGCGCTGTATTTTACAACGTCTTTCAATGAATGACCAGTAGGATTTTTAGCCTATAAACACATATGATTAATCATTAAATAATAAAACGGACCTAAGACTAGGGGCACGTCTTTGTATGAATGGATTCACCTGTTTTTTAATATGTATTTCTTTAGCAAATGGCCTGTCTTCGAGTCTGCCTAGGTTTGCTTTCTAAACTTGAGACAATCCTCCTTGAAAATGCCAAAAGCTAAACATATCGAGTGTTTAGAGGATTGCCTGAAACTCTTTATAGGGTTTATTGACGTCAGCCCGGTTTTATCTTTCTTTAATATAATAAGAAAGGTACAGTATTATTTGAATAAACATCATCTAAACCTTTATCTAAAACTTTCCCTGTGAAATTTGTACTAAAATAAGGACAATTGATAATACAGAAGAAAGTCATGCTGCCTTTATATATTACCAGTGGTGAACCTGCCGGAATTGGTCCAGATATCTGCTTGAGTCTGGCGGATCGTATTGATGAGCGTCCATTGGTGGTACTTGCCGATCTGTATATGCTCCGTCAACGGGCGCAGCAGTTAAAACTTCTGGTTGAACTGATTGAATACACAGGGCAAACGACTTCTTCAGAAAAAGGTCAGCTTTATGTTGAGCATGTGCCTTTAAAAGAACCGGTAGTACTAGGTCAGCTAAATAGCCACAATGCCGCTTATGTACTGGAACAGCTGCGTCGTTCAGCCAAATATGCCATGTCAGGCAAAAGTGTCGGAGTGGCTACAGCGCCAGTGCAGAAGTCAGTCATTAATGATGCAGGCATCCATTTCAGTGGTCATACCGAGTATTACCAGGAATTTGCTGGTGTACCGCGTGTGGTGATGATGCTAGCGACTAAAACTTTACGTGTTGCTTTAGCAACCACCCATCTGCCACTTCGTGCAGTTGCCGATGCCATTACTCCGGAACGCTTGCATCAGGTGATTGATATCCTGATTCATGACTTAAAATCGAAGTTTAAAATCGAGCATCCGCATATTCTGGTCTGTGGTTTAAATCCACATGCAGGTGAGGGCGGTTATTTGGGTATGGAAGAGATTGAAGTCATCAATCCAGTACTGGAGACTTACCGTACTCAAGGTATCAATATGAGTCTGAGCCTGCCTGCAGATACTTTATTTACCGCTGAAAATTTGAAAGATGCCGATGCTGTTCTGGCGATGTATCACGATCAGGGTTTACCTGTGTTAAAATCTCAGGGCTTTGGTGAAGCCATCAATATTACTTTGGGCTTACCGTTTATCCGAACTTCTGTCGATCACGGCACAGCACTCTCCCTCGCAGGTACAGGCCTTGCGAAAAGCTCAAGCTTACATGTGGCTGTGGACTTGGCGCTGGATTTAGCGCATCAATGATCTCGTCTTTATTACACGTTGGAAATGTCTATGTATCAGATTAATGCCTTAAACCCAAAAGATGAAGGGCATCACACGCGCAAGCGTTTTGGTCAAAACTTCTTACATGACCAACGTGTCATTGCCAAAATTGTGCGTTCCGTAAATCCGCGTGCAGGCGAAAATATTGTTGAAATTGGCCCGGGTCTGGCTGCTTTGACATCTCCTTTAATTGGTGAATGTGATGCCTTGACCGTACTTGAGCTGGACCGTGACTTGGCCGCTGGTTTGCCGGGTCGTGTGCCGCATCCTGAACGTTTAACCATTATTGAAACAGACGCACTGAAATACGATTTCACCAATTTGTTTGAAGAAGGTCGTCCGCTACGTGTAGTCGGAAACCTGCCTTATAACATTTCAACGCCACTATTGTTCCATCTCCTGGAATTTGGTGACAAAGTGAAAGACATGCACTTCATGCTGCAAAAAGAAGTGGTCGATCGTATTACGGCTTCACCGAACACCAAAGAATATGGTCGTTTGTCGGTGATGATCCAGTATTACTGTAAACCGACTTTTCTGTTTGAAGTGCCGCCAGGTTCTTTTAATCCGCCACCAAAAGTAACATCTGCCGTGTTCCGTTTGGAGCCATATGATGTAAAACCGATCGTGGCAAAAAATGAAAAAGCTTTGGCTCGTCTGGTATCGCATGTATTTACCCAGCGCCGTAAGACTTTGCGTAATAGCCTGAAAGGGATGCTGGTTGAAGATGGTTTTGAAAAGGCAGGTGTGGATCCAATGGCACGTCCAGAGACACTGTCACTTGCCCAATTTGTGGCATTATCTGATCAAATGGTAGCTTAAAAATAATGACCCGCACTGTTCGATACAATTATGTGATTGGTGATGTACAAGGCTGTTTTGAAGCCTTGAAGGCACTGCTGAAAGAAATCCTTTTTGATCCTGATCAGGACTTTGTCTGGTTTGCTGGTGATCTGGTGGCTAGAGGGGAAAACTCGCTGGGTGCATTACGCTTCATTAAAAAGCTTGTCGATAATGGCGTGGCGGCAACAGTGCTGGGTAATCATGACCTGACTTTGCTGGCTTATGCACGCGGTATTAAGCCGATTAAAGACAAGGATAATGTCCGAGATGTGATTGATGCGATCGACAGTGATGAGTTAATTGACTGGATCCGTAAACAGCCGATGTGTCTGTTTCCGAATGAACAGACGGTACTGACCCATGCCGGTATTCCCAATATCTGGGATGCAGCCAAGACGGCTGAATTGGCTAAAGAAGTAGAAGCCATTATTGCCCATGATGATTTTGAGGTGGTGGATACTTTCTTAAAGGAAATGTTTGGGAAAGAGCCTACACTCTGGTCAGATGAATTAGAAGGTCATGAGCGTACACGCTGTATCGTGAATTACCTGACCCGGATGCGTTTAACTGATGCAGAAGGGCGTCTGGAATATAGTTTTAAAGATTCACTGGATGATCCGATGCCAGAAGGTTTTAAGCCCTGGTTTGAATTTGAATCGAAAACTGCAGCAACCCATCAAATTGTATTTGGACACTGGGCCGCTTTACAGGGTAAAACCATTTCTGAGCGAATTCAGAATGTCGATGGTGGCTGTGTCTGGGGTAATCAGCTGATGGCTTATCGCCTGGAAGACCAACAAATGTTCGCTGTCGATAATCCGGTATTTTAAAAAATTCAAAGCTAAAAAAGCCACGTTCAACGTGGCTTTTTTATGTGCTGATCATTAGTCTACACGAATCCAGGTCTGGTTGCGGCCCAGAACTGAAACACCCATACTGGCACGTAGTGTTAAACGCTTGCCGGTATTGTTTAGACGAACCTTGGCATCATAAATTTTACCTGCCAATGGATCAATGACACGACCTTTTTCATAATTTTTGGTGCCTTCAACGTGTTTCAGGCCTTTTAGAATAGTCATGCCTAAAATCGGTTGATCGGTATAAGGGGCTGGACATTTATTACATTTTTCGCGTGGTGTATAACCTGGACGTGGCGTGATTTTCGCAATCTTGCCTGAGTAAGTATTATTTGCTTCTTTTTCGATGACAATGATGGCTTTTGCTGCTCCAGTTTTATCATCAATTTGTTGCCAGGTTCCGCTAATATCTTGAGCCCACAGGTTCATCATGAATCCTGTAGTCAATGTGGCAAGGAATATCTTCTTTAACATATCCATCATTCCAAAGAACTTTTCATTATTACCCGCACATGTTAGGAAGATTGCACAAATAGTCAATAAATAATTAAAAATCATGGAATTAAATTTATAAAAAAAAGCTGCCTGTTTAGCAGCTTTGAGAAAAAGTGTGAACTTATTCCTGACGAATCCAGGTTTGGCTACGACCCAGAGCAGATACACCCACATAACCGCGTAGAGTTAAACGTTTGCCGTTGCTGCTTAGACGAACCTTGGCATCGTAAATTTTACCTGACAATGGATCAATCACACGACCTTTTTCATAATTCACGCTATCACCAACCTGTTTTAAACCTGTCAGTACGTCCATCCCCAGGATTGGCTGATTAGTATAAGGAGCAGGACATTTATTACAGGTTTTTTGCGGGGTATAACCTGGACGAGGCGTTACTTTGACAATCTTGCCGGCATAAGTACCATTGCTGTCCTGACGGATTTCAATCAGTGCTTTGGGTGAACCAGTCTTATCATCGATTTGTTGCCATGTCCCGGTCAAGTCTTGTGCATAAATGGTCCCAGTCATGAATGTAGCAATGAGCATTAATCCTAATTTAGATTTATTCATTTATATTTATCCTTTTTTCATAGATGAAACAAACTATCCCAAACACAAGCGTGTGGTTTTTTAATTTTGGTTGATTTTAGAGTAATGAGCGTTGCAGATTGCTCGATCAATCTGCTTTAACCCTGTTGATTCCCCATGACAGAAATATGCCGATGTTAATTGCTTTGTGGCTGAATTTTCAGTAAAAGCAGAGAAATTCAATAAGATCTTTAACATGGTAATGTCTTGCATTCTATCTCCTTATATTGCCCATCAAAATCCGTTTGATGCTAAGCCTGTTAAGGCAAATGAATCTAATATTTATATGCATGTTTTATATTGTATAAAAAAAGCATCTGTCTAATATTGATACAACTTAATGCATGAAAATGCAAGCTTCTGTGCACTAAGTCATGAATTAATCTTGTTTAATCCAAGTCTGGCTGCGTCCCAAGGCTGACACACCCACATAACCACGTAGGGTTAGACGTTTGCCATTGGCACTTAATTTAGCTTTGGTGTTATAAATATTGCCAGATAAAGGGTCAATCAGTTTGCCCTGAGAGAAATTATTATTACCTGCATCCTTTAAGCCGGTGAGTACATCCAGACCAAGAATCGGTTTATTGGTATAAGGTGCAGGGCAGGAAACACAGGTTTCGCGCGGTGTGTAGCCAGGACGAGGCGTAATCTTGGTAATTTTGGCGGTATAAACACCATTTGAAGTTTCACGAATTTCCAGAATCGCTTTGGGGGATCCTGTTTTATCGTCAATACTTCTCCAGGTACCTGAAATATCAGAAGCGAAAGCCAGATGACTGAAAAAGGTCAGGGCTAAAACGGATAATAATTGAACCTTTTTCATAGGTCTGTTCCTGAGTGAAAAATTCTTTATTTCCCTATAGTAAGAATAGTTTCATTCAGAAACAAACGTTAAATATTGATTGATGAGTCACATTTTTTGCAGATAAAGTATAAAAGTTGGCAACCAGATCGCAGTAAAAACGGCATTCACTGCCATGCCAAACGCAGCATAACGTCCGGCAACACTACCACGCTGCCAGGCTTGAGCTGTACCAATCGCATGTGCTGCTAGACCTAGAGCAAGACCTGAAGCACGCTCATCATTGATATGTCGTAAAATAAATGGTGAAAATGCTGCACCAATTACGCCAGACAAAATGACGATCAGAATGGCCAGACTAACAGGTGCCTCCAGTAAGGTTGCAATATTAATTGCAATTGGTGTTGTGACTGCACGGGTGGCAAAGGCCATGATGTCGCCAGAAGACATATGCAGCAAATAGGCGAGACCCATCGGTAAGGCAACCGCACTGATACTGGCAAAAACGAGAATCCCAATAATGGCTTTCAGCGGCAGGTCATCATAACGCATGGCCGCTAGTGGAATCGCCAGTGCAACCGTGACATAACCGAGCAAATGGTTAAACAGTGGATTGACTTCATCCATATAATGCTCATAAGGAATACCGAGCACCAATAAAATCACCAGCACCAAGAACATGCTAAACACAATCACAGGAATTTGCGGAATAACACGATTGCAGGGTTTAGCAAGCAGATAAGCAATTAAGGTAATCGCAAAGCCATAAAGAACAGAAAACATGTGCGACTCCTATAACCAGCATTTTGCCATTTTGGCGTAGATCCAAAGAGGGAGCAGAGTGCTCAGGCATAACACCAGCATGAAGGCCGGAATTTTTTGTCCCATATGCATCAGCATAATTAGCGCGCCTGCACTAATTGGTAAAAAAGCGAAGGCACTTTCTTTCATTAACTTGTTATTGGTATCCACCAGACGCGCTGGAATTTTGCCAAAATAGCGCCAGGCAAATAAGGTGATTAGCAGGCTGATGAGTCCGACCAGATTGCCCAGTTCAGGGTGATCTAGCTGGGTCATTAGCCAGACTGAAGCTTCACGAAATACAATAATTAAGAGGAGAGTGCCGATCCATGCTGGCCAGTCAATATGTTTTATCCAGTTCATTGGTGATGTCATTTAAAAGTTTACTTATCAGGTTTTACTCGATCTTAGGCCGAATTTCAAACTCTTCAAGTGGACGCTGGAATTGAAGTGCTTGAGATCCCAGAATTTCTTCTATCGGTAAATGTGCCTGTTTGATCAATTGTTCCAGCTTCGGAGGTGCAATCCTTACATTGATATGCAATTGACCTTCATCATCATAATGTTCGGACTGAATCACATTCAGCGCATAAAGTTGATTGCGCAGTTTGCCATAGGCAGGTTTCAATACCAGTTCAAAGTGCTGAATCTGACCCATTAATGCTTCATGCACAGCTTTGCGTAACAGATCCAGACCTTCACCGCTATGTGCTGAAACATAGACCCGTTCAGGCTGACCGGGCTGGCGGTAAATGATTTTGGCATCCTCACCGCTACAGTCAATTTTATTATAAACCCTTAAAACTGGAACGTCAGCGCCAATTTCCTTGAGCACCTTTTCAACGGCTTCAATTTGTTCAAGCATTTCCGGGCTGCTGGAATCAATCACATGCAAGAGCAGGGTTGCTTCAACGGTTTCTTCCAGAGTCGCTTTAAAAGATTCAACCAGTGAATGTGAAAGATTACGTACAAAACCTACCGTATCTGCCAGTACCAGATTGCCGACGCCGTCCCATTGCAGGCGTCTTAAAGTTGGGTCCAGAGTCGCAAATAGTTGGTCAGCTGCATAAACATCGCTATCGGCCAGAATATTGAATAAGGTAGATTTTCCCGCATTGGTATAACCTACTAAAGACACAGTTGGAACAGCCGCTTTTTGGCGTGCAACACGGCCCTGAATACGGGTTTGACGGACTTTTTCTATTTTGGCTTTAAGCTGTCCCATGCGGATACGCAATAAACGGCGATCTGTTTCTAGCAGGGTTTCACCCGGACCACGCAGACCGATCCCGCCTTTCTGGCTATCCAGATTGGTACGGCTACGAACCAGTCGTGAAGATAGATGCTGTAATTGTGCCAGCTCAACTTGCAGTTTCCCTTCATAGGTGCGGGCACGCTGTGCAAAGATATCGAGGATAAGTTCGGTACGATCGACTACCCGGCAATGCACCACATTTTCCAGGTTACGTGCTTGGGCAGGTGTCAGTGCATGATCGAAGATGACCAGATTAGCATTGAGTTCTTTAACCCGTTCAGCAATTTCTTCTGCTTTTCCTGAACCCACAAAGAATTTGGCATCCGGTTTTAAGCGTTGAACAAAAAGATGTTCCAGAATTTCGGCATTTGCAGATTGAGCTAACAGATGAAACTCTTCAGCATCAAGGTCATCCAGCATTTGTACACTCACACTGACCAGTATGACGCGTTCTTTTCCCTGATGTTGCTCAAAATATTCCACTCAGGCCAATCTCCAGTTGAAAACTTCATTTTAGTTGAAAATGAACTTTACAGATACTGAAATAGCGAGCTTTGTTTTAGAGTGCCGTGACAAACAGTTGTGCAAGTGTTACGAGCAACGCCGTATATAACAGGGTACCACCCAAGATATAGCTTAATACTTTTAAGGGCCGAATCATCTCAGCTGATTTCACTGTTTCATCTTGCATGATGAGCATCCTTTTTTAATCTAATATTTCGATTGATTTATTTTATTTAATTAATTTGATGAATTTAAATTGAAAATATAGATGTACTTGGTCGTTTTTTATTATCAATGCAAGTTGGACATGAACAGTATAAAATGGGTTTAATTCGTGGATATTCCCTGTATCTTGTTTAGGATTTAGTGATCTTTTTATGAACTCGACTGTACAAAATCAATCACCTGAGATACAAGGTTTAGCAAAATTCTTTCTTTATACAAGAAAAACGACTTTTGCATTAGCAGCCATCAGCCAGGGGTTTTATCTGGTTTACCGTCACGGTTTGTATAAAGACCCGAATAACCCGAACAATACCCGATATGTGCAGTATTTCTGTCGCCAGTTGTGCAAGGTGTTTAATATCGAGGTTCAGGTCCATGGCGTGATTCCACGTGAGCCTGCATTATGGGTGAGCAATCATGTATCCTGGCTGGATATCGCCGTTTTGGGTTCAGGCGCGCGAGTGTTTTTTCTGGCCAAAGCTGAAATTGAAAATTGGCCAATTTTGGGCAAGCTGGCTAAAGGCGGTGGCACCTTATTTATCAAGCGTGGTTCAGGAGATTCGGTCAGAATCCGTGAACAGATTACCGATTTTCTAAAGCAGAATATTCCAGTCCTGTTTTTTCCTGAAGCAACCACATCTGATGGACGCTCAATTAAAAAAATTTATGGTCGTATTCTCGGTGCAGCAATCGAAGCGCAACGTCCCGTACAAATCTGCCTGATCTGTTATGTAAATCAGCAGGGTGAGCTGGATATGGTGGCGCCTTTTATTGGGAATATCAGTTTTGCCAAACATGTACAGAATGTTCTGGAAATGCCTAAAGTAACAGCTCATCTGATGGCCTTGCCGGCAATTGCGACCGAAGGGCATACAGTAGAAAGCCTGACTGCACTAGTGCATGAAAATATGCTGGAGGGTTTGCAAAGGTTGCAAGCCAAAGTATTAAAAAAGCCTCATTAAGAGGCTTTTTTATTAGAAATACTCAGAGATATTCATTACATAAAGCCTTCGATTGGGAGTATCGACAGGAATTTTATTGAGGCTTTTTGATACCACTTCATTCCCGGCTCTTTTTTAAAGGTCTTTGTTTCACCTTTGGCATTGCGAATTTTCCAGTTAATGTTCTGGTTGGCATCCAGAACCAACTTATAGGCATACTTGCTTAAGTTTTTGTCCATGGTTTCATGTACCGCACGGGCCAGATTAGGACTATTTAGCAATACGCCAATTTCAGTATTCAAATAAGCCGAACGCGGATCAAAATTAAAAGAGCCGATAAATACTTGTTTCTGATCAATGGCCATCAGTTTAGCATGCAGGCTGGAGCGGCTCAGGCCTTTTAAGCTGACTTTCGCTTTTTGTGCCAGCTCTTCAGTATTGGCATTCAGGTTGTCGGCATCTGGCGCGGCCAAAAACTCATAAAGTTTTACATCATTTTCTAGCAGTTCCTGACGATATTTGGCATAAAAGGCATGGACCAGCGGCACGTCATTGGCCTTATAAGAGTTGGTCAGTACTCGGACTTTGACATCTTCTGAAGCCAGTTTCTTGAGACGTTCTGCCCCCTGTTTTTCCGGTACAAAATAGGCCGACACGATATCCACACTTTCTTCCGGTTTTTCCAGATGCTGTAATAACTGGAAGTTCAAGTGATCTTCAGTTTTAGCCTTTGACTTGATTTTACTTGGTGGGTCTTTAACGACTTCAGCTTCTACCCAATCAAGTTGAATGTTGTGTTCCAGCCATTTATCGAAAGCCTGGGAGCGATTGGCCAGATTCAGGTAGTTCTGGATTGCAGTATCATGGCTATATTCTTCCAGCTGCTGTTTCAGGCTCGGGTAGCGTAGCGTGTGATGGCGAGGATTAACAATCTGCCGAACTGGATAGGCATAATCATCATTCCAGTATTCATCAAAAGAATGAATGATTTCATCAGAAGCGGCACCAACCAACATCACATCTACATCAGAAAATTGATAACTGTCACTGACGTTGTAATACTGGTTACTCATATTACGGCCGCCAATCAGGGCAATCTGGTTATCGGCAATAAAGCTTTTGTTATGCATGCGGCGGTTGATCCGTTTTAGATCCAGCAGCATATCCATGGCACGGTATTTACGGAAACGGTAGGGGTTATACAGTTTGACCTCAATATTCTGATGCTGATCCAGCGCCAGATAAATACCTTCCATTTTCTTGGCATTGTTGTCGTCCATCAATAAACGGACTTTTACGCCACGGTCTGCTGCCTGAATGAGGGCATGCAAGGCCAATGCTCCAATACGGTCGTTATCCCAGATGTAATATTGCAGGTCCAGACTGCGTTCGGCTTTATTAATCAGCTGGATACGTGCAGCGAGTGCTTCAAGCGGATCTGGCAGTACGTGATAACCGGTCAGGCCAATATTCTGCCGACGTAAGGGCTCAACAATCTGGGCCAGACTGGTTTGTGAGGTATCCGTTTCAAATGCCATCCGGCTAGGCTGTTCGGTTTGCGGAGGCAGCGTACTGCAAGCAGGAATGCCGAGTACCAGGCTGCAGCTCAGTAAAATGCCAGCTTTATAGCGGTAAGCTTTTGATAAGCCAGAGGGTTTTGAATGAGCGGAAGCATGGGGAGCATTTACCATAAACATCAAAGACTGAAAAATTTGGATTGAGTATAATTGCCAGCTATGAAAAGATAAATATAAAGCCACTAATCAGCTCCTCGACTCGACAAGGCAAATCTATGTGGGATACAAGTTCCGTACTTTTTTATTTTTATCTAGGCATGGCCATTCTTGCCGTTTGGGCAGTGTATCAGGCCTGGTCGAGTCAGTCGCGTACAGAAACCATTCATCCCTTTAAAGCGTTTTGTCACCTGCTGGCTTTCTATCTGACCTATTTGCTGATTCCGCTGGTGTTCTTCAGTATTTATGCAGGATGGATAGGCTACTATTCGATTCATGAGTCTATTTTTATTTTCGTGATTAGTGCCGTACTCAGTTATGCACGTTTTATCGAGCCGCATTTGATTCGGGTTGAAACCACGCCTTATCAAATCAATCCTCAACAGAAACTTAAAAAGCCGGTACGGATTGCCCTGATTGCAGATTTACATATTGGTCTGTTTTCCGGACATGAACGTCAGTTAAGACAGATTGTGCATAAGCTGAATCATCTGAAACCGGACTTGGTGGTGGTTGCAGGGGACTGGACCTATGAACCTGAAAATAAACTGGCACAGGAGCTGGCGGTCTTGAAAGAAATTCATGCGCCAGTATATTCGGTGACAGGGAATCATGATGAACAGTATCCTGGCCCGCCTATTCAGGAATTGCTTCGTTATGCGCTGGAAGTGAATCAGGTTATGGACATTGAAGGGCAGATTGTCGAGTTTGACGAATTTCGTCTCTTAGGAGTAGGGGATCTTTGGGCTGGAAAAACCGATATGCGCGCAATGCCGGATCTGCCTCAAGACAAACCTTGGGTGATTCTGTCACATAATCCAGATACCGTGGATATGGTGCCGAAATTGCCAACACGACCACTGATGCTTTCTGGGCATACGCATGGCGGACAGGTCGAGTTACCTTGGCTGACGGATTATGTGATGAAAAAGGTCTCCATTCTGGGCCATAAAAAAGGTCTATACCGGCATGAACATGCAGATGTATTTGTGACTGTGGGAACGGGTATGGTGGGCGTGCCATTTCGTTTTCGCGTACCACCAACCATTGATATTATTGAACTGGTATAAAAAAGATTCATTTACTGCTGTTAAAGCAGTAACCAGAGCACAATAATAATCAGTAAAATCACGGCTGCGGTGATCCAGATTTTCTTTTCAATCTCACGGCCGGGCACACGTTTGCCGACTTGCTGTGCAGCTACCTCAGTATCTTTGGCGATGCTAAGGTTGGGATGATCTGGAACTTCCAAAGGTGTAGTTACCACTGAAATATTTTCATCTGCATCATCTGTAAAGCGTGGGCCAATGTTGCCTTTATTGTTCCGATTCAGCGCCAGATCATGCTCGCGGACAATTTCATCAATGACCTGTATCGCCTGTGATTCATCTAAAGCTGTATGCGTCCGGATATAGCGAATGGCGTCCAGTTTTTTATCATCTTCTAGCAGAATCACAATATCCACCAGCTGTTCTTGAGTAAGTTGCTCAATAAGATCCTGCATCACTCTGCCTCATTCTCTGGCTTTATTTATTTGATTGTTCTCGAAATATCCGCAAAGAAGTAGCAAGTTTTTGTTGTGAAATCATAAAAAAAGCCAGCATGAACTGCTGGCTTTGATTGAGATGGCTTAATCTGTCAAGATCCTTAGATCTGATTGTTTACATCATCATTTTTAGTTTCACGGATCAGCAAGAATGCAAGCAATGACAGGATAGAAGCTGCTGTGAGGTAATAACCTACTGCAGACAAGCCATAAGTTGTTGCCAGTTTTGTTGCAATCAATGGCGCGAAAGATGCACCAAAAATACCTGCCAGGTTAAAGGTCAGGGCAGAACCGGTATAACGTACTGAAGTCGGGAAGATTTCAGACAATACGGTACCAATCGGGCCATAAGTTAGACCCATGATCGCTAGGCCGATACATAAGAAGAAGAACACAACCAGCGTACTGCCTGATTCAAGCATATCGGCAAAGAAGATACCGAAAATAGCAGAGACCACACATACCGCGATTGAAGTTGTCTTACGACCGAATTTTTCTGCAAGAACTGCTGAAAGTGGAATGAACGCAGCAAAGCACAGAGTTGCAACTAACTGCAACTGAAGGAATTCTTCACGTGTATAGCCGAGCTGTTTGGTACCCCATTGCAATGCGAATACAGTAGTCAGATAGAACACTACGAATGTACAGATCGCTGCGATAGTGCCCAATACCAGCATTTTAGAATGCTTTTTGAATACTTCGAAGAAGGGTACATTCACTTCTTTCTGCTTTTTCAATACGTTCTGGAATGCAGGGGTTTCATGCAGTTTCAAGCGAATCCATAGACCCATAATCACCAGTAGTGCACTAGAAATAAATGGAATACGCCAGCCCCATTGCATGAACTCTGCTTCAGACATGAATGCGCCAAGGGTCAAGAATGAGCCTGTTGCCAGAATGAAGCCAATTGGTGCACCAAGTTGCGGGAACATACCATACCAGGCACGTTTGCCTTCTGGCGCATTTTCAGTTGCCAGTAGAACCGCACCTGACCATTCACCACCCAAACCAAGGCCTTGGCCTAAACGACAAAGAGCCAGCAATAATGGCGCAGCAATACCGATTTGTGCATAAGTTGGCAATAAACCAATGGCAACGGTAGAAAGGCCCATAGTCAGTAAAGCAGCGACCAGAGTCGCTTTACGTCCGATCCGGTCTCCTAAGTGACCAAAGAGTGCAGCACCGATTGGGCGGGCAATAAAGGCAATCGCAAAGGTTGCCAGCGACTGAATAGTCGCAGTCATAGGATCTGTACTTGTAGGGAAGAACAGATAAGGGAAAATAATAACGGCAGCTGTGGCATAAATATAGAAATCGAAGAACTCGATTGTAGTGCCCACTAAACTTGCTGTTAAAACACGAAATTTTGAATTGGTTGCTGTAATTTCTGTTACAGCGATAGAATCTGAAGACGCCATGAATAACCTTACACTTACTAAAAATAAAAAATTTAGTTTTAAAAGCGTAATCTTTTTAAAAAAGGCGTAATTTTTTAAAAAAACAACTGCAATCTTCTCGTTTCAACTCGCTCAGGGTCACTGAAATGGAGAAATGAGATGATTAAATCACGTAAAGATAGATAGACAGAAAATGTGATCCTGCGCCTATCAATACAAAAATGTGCCAGATAGCGTGGGTATATCTTACTCTTTTTAAAGCGTAAAACAATGCACCTACGGTGTATGCTAAGCCACCAATGATCAGAAAGGTTAAAGATTGAGCACTTAAGTACTGCTGCATATCGTCCATAACCAGTAGTGCAAGCCATCCCATGACCAGATAAGCGACTAAAGAAAGTTTCTGGAAACGGTTGATGAAAATGAACTTGAATAGTGTTCCAAGTACAGCAATCACCCATAAGGCAATCAGTAAATACTGGGCTTTGGCTGTTGGAATCGCAATCGATAGAAACGGGGTATAGGTACCTGCAATCAGGTAGTAAATTGCCGTATGATCAACTTTTTTGTAAAAATAGCGTCGGTCAGCAGCAGTAGACATATGGTAGAGCATCGAAGCGGAAAACAGCAGAATCATGCTGAAAGCATAGACCCAAAGGCCAATCCATTGTCCGGTACTCAAATAAGAGCCTTTAATAATCAATAAAATACCGGCAATCAAAGCCAGCGCAGCACCGAGGCCATGACTAGTGTAATTAATCCGTTCCTCATTGTGATCATAATCTGGAACTAGGGGAGCATTCTGCATGATTGTCATTCTTGTTTAAATATACACTTGTATAATAATTCAATTTTGCTTTTAAGTTAAGAACAATTAAACTTGAGCAGCAATTCATATCAGGTTTTTCTTATGTCGACATCGACTTCTCTCTCGGTTCAGGAACAACAATTCTTGGAGGCTTTTCAGCAAGCCTTTGAAACTGATCATTTTGATCGTCTGATTTTGAGTCAGTATAAAGGTGAACTTGAACAATTGGAAAAAATGACCTTTAGAGTCATTTCGCTCAATGAGCAGAAGGTTTTGAGCTGTGTCTATCGATACAAGACTCAAGATGTCACTAAAAATTATCCTTTGAATGAAGCCTTAACTCAAGTAACGGAATTATTGACCTGTTGTAAGCAAGCTAACCTGTTTACTGATCAGGAAGAGTTGCAGCTGAAGAAAAACAAGAAAAAGGCCATGCTGACAAGAAGTAAAGCTAAACCAGTCTCTACAAAGGCTAAAGCAGAACGAGGCCATGACCGGATCAAGCAGCGTTATGTCGATCAAGACAGTGTATTCCTACAGCATTTAGGAATTACCGATCAGCAAGGCCAGATCATTCCGAGCATGGCGCGTAAGTGGAAACAGATTAATAAATTTGTCGAGATTTTCTCCGGCGCACTGGCTCAAATCCAGCCGCAGGAACAAGGATTACGTATCGTCGATTTCGGTTCAGGTAAGGGATATTTAACCTGTGCACTGTATGACTATATGCAAAAACATGGTCAGACGCCCTATGTCACCGGCGTAGAGCTGAATCCGAAAATGGTCGAATTCTGTCAGAATGTCGCGCAGCAATCCGGTTTTAATCAATTGCATTTCTTCCAGGGTGATGTGCGTACCTATGAACCGGAACGTCTGGATGTGATGATCGCTCTGCATGCCTGTGATGTGGCGACCGATTTTGCGATCCATAGCGGTATACGCCTGAATGCACAAATCATCATGTGTGCTCCATGTTGTCATAAAGAGTTAAGACCGCAATTACAGAGTCCGAAAGTGCTGTCGCCAATGTTGCAGTTTGGCATTCACGCTGGGCAGCAAGCCGAAATGCTGACGGATACCATTCGTGCCTTATTGCTGAAGGCTTATGGTTATGAAACCAAGGTCTTTGAATTTGTGGCCCTAGAACACACCAGTAAAAATAAAATGATTCTGGCGACCAAACGTAAGGATTATGAACAGCCCGATCAGGCTGTTCTCGCCCAGATTCAGGCATTGAAAGAGATGTATGGGATTCAAAAACATTCACTGGAATTGTTATTGAATGACCAGTGGGATCAGCAGGGAATTGGTTCTAAATGCTAGATGATAAAAATCTTAAAATCGTGTCAGGCAGCTGGGATGATTTAGCTCAAGATGCCCGAGTGATACGTGAAGCCGTTTTTATTCAGGAACAGCAAATTGCTCCTGAAGATGAATGGGATGCGGAGGATACAATCTCTACGCATTTTGTGGCTTATTTACAGGATCAAGCCGTGGCGACTGCACGCTTATTAAAGAATCACAGTATTGGTCGCGTAGCTGTATTACAGTCGGCACGTGGTACGGGCATCGGCTACAAGACCATGCGGGCTGTGATTGATCAGGCCAAGGCAGAGCAACGTAAATTCGTAAAGCTTTCTTCACAGGTACATGCGATTGGCTTTTATCAGAACTTGGGTTTTGACGTGCGGGGTGAGGAATATCTGGATTGCGGCATTCCACATATAGATATGTATCTCAGCTTAAAAGACTAAAAAAATAAAAAAGCGAGGAAAACCTCGCTTTTTTAAATTTGATCTTGGAACTGTCTAGTGACCATGAGCCGTATTTTCGTCATGGCTAGCACTGTCCATCTGTGCATGTTCTTCAGCAGACATATTATGCTCCTCCGCGCTCATCTCATGAGTCTGATGAGATGAAGAGGTAGCCTGACGAGCTTCACGGTCAGCCTGTGCTTTGGCTAAAGCTTCTGGAGACATTGCAGGTGCATTCTTAAATGCATGCTGCTGGGTATTTTCTTTCTTTTGCTGGCTTGGCATGTAGTCTGGTTCATTGCTGACCGCAAGCCAGAAAAACAACATAAATAATCCACCTAAAATACAGAAGATAATCAGTGCTTTCCAACCCCAAGGTGATTTTTCAGGTGAACTGTGATCAGTCATATGCATATACCCATCGTGGATGTCTAACTCATGTAACTTTATAACATAAATTGTCTGGAAAGCAGATCAAAATCTGTCATTGATTGAATGCAATAGACTTCGAGAGTTTATCGCGTCGAAATAAAAAAAGAGGAGTCAAGCTCCTCATTTTTAGACCCAGTTTTTAAAAGCGCTGACCTTCAGCAACTTTCTGTTTGAGTAACTGTGGCGCTTTGAAACGTTCGCCATATTTACGTTCTAATATCTCAGCACGATTTAAGGCCTTGGTTAAACCATACTGGTTCAAGAACTGCACTGCACCTCCCGTCCAAGCGGCAAAACCAATTCCAAAGATTGAACCAATATTGGCATCGACCACTGACTCCAGCACACCTTCTTCCAGACAGCGTACGGTATCCAGCGCTTGAACAAACAGGAAGCGGTCTATCATTTCCTGTTCAGAAATATCCACTTCTTTATACCAATGCTCCAAGCCAGACCACAGCTGCTTTTTGCCACCTTCAGGATAATCATAAAAACCTGCACCAGCAGCTTTGCCTTTACGGTTAAACTCATGAATCATGGTTTGAATCACGGCATCTGCATCGGTGCTTGGGCGTTCTTTGCCTTGTGCTGCCAGAGCCTTACGGGTTTCTGCAGCTACATGCTCAGAAAGTGTCAGAGAGACTTCATCTTGAATAGCAAGTGGTCCGACCGGCATACCTGCTTTCAGCGCAGCCATTTCAATACGGGCTGGATGCACCCCTTCGGCGAGCAAACGTAAACCTTCCTGTACAAAGGTTCCAAAGACACGGCTGGTAAAGAAGCCACGGCTGTCATTCACTACAATCGGTAGCTTGCCAATCTGCTGCACAAAGTCAAATGCCTTGGCCAGTGTTTCTGCTGAAGTATTTTTCCCCTTAATGATCTCGACCAGTTGCATCTTGTCGACTGGGCTAAAGAAATGCAGACCGATAAAATTCACCTGATTTTGAGAGGCTTGAGCCAAGTCACTGATGGGTAGAGTCGAGGTATTGGATGCCATTACACCGTTGGATGCTAAATATTGCTCTGCTTCCTGAGTAACTTTGGCTTTGAGTTCCTGATTTTCAAATACTGCTTCAATGATCAGGTCACAGCCTTGAAAATCTGCTGCTTCTGTCGTGGTGTGAATCAGACTTAAAATCTGGTCACGTTTTTCAGCTGTTAAGCGGCCTTGGGCTACTTTTTTATCAAGTAATTTCTGGCTATAGGCTTTGCCTTTTTCAGCAGCTTCGACCGAAATATCTTTTAGTACCACCTGAATGCCTTTGCTGGCAGTGACATAGGCAATACCTGCACCCATCATACCTGCACCCAAAATACCTACTTTAGTGGCTTTCCATGGCGCAAAGTCTTTAGGACGACTGGCACCTGATTTAATGGCATTCATGCCATGCCAGAATGTACCGATCATGTTCTTGGAAATCTGGCCGGTAGCGAGATAGGTGAAATAACGCGACTCAATTCTCAGTGCGGTATCAACATCAACCTGAGCGCCTTCAACCGCAGCGGATAAAATGGCTTCAGGAGCTGGATAGCAGCCCTTGGTTTTATCACGCAGCATCGCAGGAGCAATGGCCAGCATCTGTGCAACGGCAGGCGAAGAAGGAGAGCCTCCCGGAATTTTGTAACCTTTTACATCGAAAGGCTGTTGGGATTGCGGATGTTGTTTAATCCAGGCTATAGATTTATCTAGTAACTCATCCAGTGAGTCGGCTGTGTCATGTACCAGTCCCAAAGACTTGGCTTTTTCTACACCGAACTGTTTGCCTTCCATCAGCAAAGGTAAGGCATTTTGCAGGCCTAGCAGACGAATCATACGGACAATACCACCACCGCCTGGTAGCAAGCCTAAAGTGACTTCAGGTAAACCAAACTTGGTTTTGGCATCATTGAGGGCAATACGATGATGGGCACATAAAGCGATTTCCCAACCACCACCGAGTGCGGTGCCATTTAAAGCTGCCACCACAGGAATGCCACGCGTTTCGATATAGCGTAATTTGGCTTTCATGTCTTCAATCATATTGAAGAATTCAGTGGCATGTTCAGGCGTCGCCTGAATCAGCTCATCCAGATCACCGCCAGCAAAGAATGTCTTTTTAGCTGATCGGAAAATAATTCCGGCGATCTGTTCATCTGCCTGTAACTGGGCAGCGACTTCTTCCAGAGCCGTGCGAAAGTCGGCATTCATGGTATTGGCGGACTGGTTTGGAGAATCAAAGGTCAGAATGACAATATGATCTTCAGTTTTTTGATATTGAATTGCGCTCATGCTGATCTCCTTATACCAACTCAATAATGGTTGCGATGCCCATACCACCACCCACACACAGGGTGGCCAGTCCACGTTTCTTACCTTGACGTTCCAGTTCATCCAGTAAAGTGCCTAGAATCATGGCACCGGTCGCACCGAGTGGATGTCCCATGGCAATGGCACCACCATTGACATTGACTTTGGCAGGATCAACCTTCATTTCATTGATAAAGTGCATCACCACAGCAGCGAAAGCTTCATTGACTTCAAACAGATCAATATCATCAATGATGAGTCCGGCTTTGGCTAAAGCCTTANNCGTTGCCAGTACTTTGGCGCGTGGCTTGAGATTTTGCTGTTGCACTGCCTGTTCGGAGGCAAGTAATACGATTGCTGCACCATCCACAATGCCTGAAGAATTACCCGCATGGTGTACATGGTTTACAGAGCCTACTTCCGGATATTTCTGTAGAGCGATGGCATCAAAGCCTATCTGGCCCATCGTTGCAAAACTTGGCTTTAATGCACTTAAGCCTTCTGCAGTTGTTGTCGGTTTAATAAATTCATCTTTGTTTAGAATCACGACGCCAGCTTTATCTTTCACTGGAATAATGGATTTATCAAAATAACCATTCGCTTGGGCTGCTGCCGCTTTCTTTTGTGATTGCTCGGCGAATTGATCTACATCTGCACGACTATAACCATCAATGGTCGCGATCAGGTCAGCCCCGATGCCTTGTGGAATAAAATCGCAAGCCATATTGGTTTCAGGATCTAAAGCCCACGGGCCGCCATCAGAACCCATCGGAACACGAGACATGGATTCAACGCCACCCGCAACGACCAGATCTTCCCAGCCTGAACGAACTTTTTGTGCTGCCAGATTTACAGCTTCCAGGCCCGAAGCACAGAAACGGTTGATCTGAACGCCAGCCACATCATTGTCCCAGCCTGCGGCAATTGCAGCAGTTTTGGCAATGTCTGCACCCTGATCACCGATTGGAGTCACACAGCCCAGCACAATATCATCCACCTGAGATGTATCCAGGTTATGGCGTTCTTTCAGTTCATTTAAGAGCGTAGTCAGTAAACTAATTGGTTTAACTTCATATAATGATCCGTCTTTTTTTCCCTTTCCGCGTGGCGTGCGAATGGCATCAATAATATAGGCCTCGCTCATACAATATCCTTTTCTTGCTTTACTGAAATTGTTCTAATGCTTCGAGTGTAATGATTAAATCTTGAAGTGCAATGACGAGAACGGACCAGATCATTTGAGCAATTTGGTCAGTCTTGATGGATTAAAAAGCGGGCATAAAAAAGCCCAAGTCTGGAGCTTGGGCTAGGGGCTTGTAGCGCTTAATAAACGATACTTTTCAAGTATACAATTTTATAGCAAGGTTTTTAATGGTAACCGTGTAACTGACGGTATAGGCCTGGTGTTACCCCTGTCCATTTTTTGAAAGCACGGTGGAAAGTACTGGTTTCACTAAAGCCAACCTGTTGTGCAACATCTTCCAGAGTCAGATCTGGGTTAAGTAATAAGTGAATTGCAGCATCACGGCGCAGTGCATCTTTCACGCCCTGATAGCTCTTGCCTTCAGCAGCCAGACGGCGACGCAGGGTTTGCGGAGACAGGTAGAGCATCGATGCGACATCGTTCAAGGTCGGCATTTCTTCACCAATCTGGCTCTTTAATACATCACGGATCCGAGAAGTCAGCGAGTTGGTATTTTTAAATTTGACTAGAAGTTGAGCCGGAGCTGCTTTGAGGAATTCTTCCAGCGTTTCTTCATTCTGGCGAATTGGCAAATCCAGATAATCCGCTGCAAAGGTAATTTCAGTACGCGGCATATCGAACTGCATCACAGGTGCAAAGAACAGCGCATCGTATTCATCTGCATGAGCAGGACGCGGGTAGCTGAAATGTACACGTTCCAGCGGCAGACGACGTTCAATTAACCACGATGCCAGACCATGCCAGATCATCAGCATACTTTCGGTAATAAAGTGTTCCGGATCCATCGAATTTGGAATCAGGGGAACCAGACGCGCTTCGTGCTTGTCACGCTCTAGGGTTACAGACCAGTCGTCACCAAAGAGTTTGTAGAATTGAGAAGAAAGCTCGAGTGCATCGCCCAGCGTTTTGGCATGGATGATCAACTGGCACATAATCGCGAAAGTGCCCAGACGACGCGGCTGTTTGTCAAAACCGACATGTTCGTCCTGTGTCACCATCCAGAGCATCTTGATAAAACGGGTATATTGTTCAGGCGAAATACGGGCCTTCGGCTGATGCAGAAGCTCGGCTTCAATCCCAACGTGAGACAATAAAGTATCGACATCCATGCCCAGGCGCTTAACGCCGTATAAGGCTGCATTGACGAAATGGATACTGATCGTATCACGACTCATGTTTAATCCTTCAGTCTCTTTAATGTTCACTAATATTTGACCTAAATGACAAAAAATAAAAAATCAATGGCAATTTACAAGAATGCAATTACCATTTTCTTACATGTTAAATTGCCGAAACTATCAAGGTAAATGGCTGAACATGACATTGTTTTTGGGCATTTATGTTCTTATGATGAGGCAAAAAGCAATATAAATAGAGTAATAACTCCAATGTCATATGCATTAAAAGGTTTGAAAATATTAGATTTTTCTACATTATTACCCGGTCCATTTGCCACGTTATATCTTGCAGACATGGGTGCAGAAGTTGTGCATATTGAATCACCCGCACGTCCTGATCTGGTGCGTTTAATGCCACCTTTTGCACATGGACAGGCCACAACGCATAATTATCTGAACCGAAACAAACATTCTGTCGCACTGGATTTAAAGAATCCTCAACATATTAAGCAGATCAAATCCCGAATTGCAGATTATGACATTGTCGTAGAACAATTTCGCCCAGGTGTGATGCAACGGCTTGGCCTGGATTATCCAACACTCAGTGCGCTCAATCCACGCTTAATCTATTGCTCGATTACTGGTTATGGTCAGACCGGCCCTTATAAAGATCGGGCTGGGCATGACATTAACTATTTGGCTTTATCTGGGATTGCTGGGCATAGTGGCCGGCTTGAAAGCGGACCACCGGCAATCGGAATCCAGATTGCTGATGTCGCGGGCGGCTCTATGCATGCGCTGGTTGCCATTCTGGCAGCGGTGATTGAGCGGCAGAGTAGTGGTCAGGGACAATATATTGATATTTCCATGACCGATTGCGCGGCGACATTAAATAATATGGCAGCTTCTGCCAGTCTGGCGGGTAATCAGCATCAGCAGATAGAATCAGGTTACTTAAATGGCGGTACCTTTTATGACTATTATCAGACTCAGGATGATCGCTATCTATCAATAGGCAGTCTGGAGCCTCAATTCATGCAAGGTCTGGCACAATTGCTGGATTTACCGATTATTCTGGAAAAAGGTGCTTCTTTCGCACCTGAAGATCATACTTTAGTGAAACAGGCGATTCGCGATAAAATCAGTTCCCAACCTCTATCTCACTGGCAAGCCTTATTTTGTCAGGCAGATTTCTGTGTCGAACCTGTACTAAAGCTTGATGAAGCCCTACATTCTGAGCTGGCGCAACAACGTGAATGGGTGGTGCAGGTGCCAGTTAAAGCGGATCAGCGGGAGCAAACCGAAGCTCAACTGGCTTGCCCGATCAAGTTTTCAAGATCAACTATGCGATATCAATTTATTGGTCAGGCTTTAGGCGAAACCGAAGAGTGGTAATTGAGCGACCTTCTCATTTTAGTTTATGAAAAAAACTGCTAAAGATTTAAAAAATAAATCATTCACATTAAAAATCAGAGGAAGCTGATCTAAAGCTTTATATCATTGAAAGTTTGCTAGGCTTATCAATAAAATCGCTATGAAATATGTATAAAAAGCATTTTATTGATAGATTCAATGTCGTTATCCTTGCCGACGATATAATAGAAACTACTAGCTGTACGCCATGTATTTATATACTGATTTCGATCAGCAACTGATTAATGAACGTGTTGCACAGTTCCGTGACCAGACGGAACGTTATTTAGCGGGCAAATTGACGGAAGATGAATACCGTCCGCTCCGCCTTCAAAATGGTCTTTATGTACAACGTTATGCGCCAATGTTGCGTATTGCGGTACCTTATGGCCTGATGAATTCTAAACAACTTCGTAAAGTGGCTGACCTGGCGAAAGAGTATGATCGTGGCTATGCGCACGTTTCAACCCGTCAGAATATCCAGTTTAACTGGCCTGCACTAGAGAACGTGCCTGATATGCTGGCTGAACTGGCAACCGTGCAAATGCACGCGATCCAGACTTCAGGGAACTGTATCCGTAATACTACCACTGACCAGTATGCAGGTGTCGTGGCAGGTGAAATTGCAGATCCACGTCCAACTTGTGAATTGATCCGTCAATGGTCAACTTTCCACCCGGAATTTGCTTTCTTGCCACGTAAGTTCAAGATTGCGGTATCTGCGCTGGAAGAGATTGACCGTGCAGCAACTTCATTCCACGATATCGGTGTCTATATCGTGAAAAATGAAGCAGGCGAGATCGGCTATAAAATTAAAGTGGGTGGCGGCTTGGGCCGTACGCCAGTAATTGGCAGTTTTATTCGTGACTTCCTGCCACGTGAAGACCTGATTGCTTATCTTGAAGCGGTACTACGTGTGTATAACCTGCACGGCCGCCGCGACAACAAATACAAAGCACGTATCAAGATTCTGGTAAAAGCATTAACGCCAGAAGTTTTTGCTGAAAAAGTTGAAGCCGAATTTGTACATACTGTCAAGACATTAAAGATTGATGCTGAAACACTGGCGAAAATGGATGAAAACTTCACTCCATTTGACTACCAAGATTATGCGGATGAAGACTTCACTGAACTGTTTGCACAGTATCCGAAGTTCAAGCAATGGTTCAATATCAATACCAATGCACATAAAGTAAAAGGTTACCGCATCGTAACGATTTCACTGAAACGTGCGGGTATTGCACCGGGTGATATGACCACTGAAGAGATGAACCTGATTGCAGATCTTGCAGACAAGTACACCTTCGGTGAACTGCGTACAACTCACGAGCAAAATATTGCGCTGGTAGATGTACCACAAAAAAACCTGTTCGAATTGTGGCAGACGCTGGATCAGCATAACCTGGCACGTGCGCATATTGGCTTCTTGACTGACATTATCTGCTGCCCAGGTGGTGACTTCTGTTCATTAGCAAATGCGAAATCCATTCCAATTTCTGAAGCGATTTCACGCCGTTTTGATGATCTGGATACTATTTACAACTTGGGTAAACTGGACCTGAACATTTCAGGTTGTATGAATGCCTGTGGTCATCATCACGTGGGTAACATCGGTATCCTGGGTGTAGATAAAAAAGGCGCTGAATTCTATCAGATCACTTTAGGTGGTAATGCGGATCATGATGCCTCTATTGGTGACATTCTTGGGCCATCATTTGCTGCAGAAGTGGTGCCGGATATCGTAGAAGAAATTCTGAATACTTATCTTGACTTGCGTCAGGATGGTGAAGAGTTTATCGATACTTATCGTCGTGTCGGCATTCAACCATTCAAGGAGCGCGCATATGCTTAATACCGCACTACAAGTGCTCTCTAAAGATGGCACAATTGCAGATAACACTTACCAGCTAATTGGTGAAGATGGTGTATTGCCACAGGGTGATGTAGTTCTGACTGTAGAGCAGTTAGACCAGATTGCCAATATTACTGGTAAAAAAGCATTGTACTTAACGGTTGATGCTTCACCTGAAACTAATGAATTTCCGCTTGAGCAACTTGATGCGATTTTTATTGAGTTTGCAGGTTTTAATGATGGCCGTGGTTATTCATTTGCTGCATTGCTTCGCCGTCAAGGTTTCCAGGGTGAGCTGCGTGCGACTGGTGATGTGTTCAAAGATGTCTTGAACTACATGAAGCGTTCTGGTTTCGATACTTTTGTCATTAAAGAAGGTAAAGATATTCAGGAAGCAGCTGCAGGCTTGGGTGATTTTACCAATCCGTACCAAGCTTCAACTGCCGTACCAACACCGAATTATCAAACTGGGGCTTAATTCGCCTTCAACTAAAAAGCCTCCATCTGGAGGCTTTTTAGTATTTAAACCTTAGGGTGCTCGTTCTTCAAGTAGGCAGTTAATCATCCATTGCACTCCGAATTGATCCGTAAAGGCACTATAAAGCGCACCCCAAAAGGTTTTTTCTAAAGGCATTTCGATTTGGCCATTCACCGATAAAGCTTCATAGAGCCGTTTGGCTTCATCCTGTTCATTGGCACTTAAAATAATCGCAATGTAGTGATTAGTACCTTTCCTAAATGCTGGTGTGTCTTCAGTACAGAGCTTGTCATTGATATCCGAACCCATGAGCTCTGTATATTCATTGATTGGAAGTGAGATATGCAAAATCAGACTTTTTTCTTCATCTGATAAATCAATTCCTTGCTGTCCAGGCGTATCTCCATAACGGGTTAGACTGGAAAATTCGCCACCAAATACCGAGCGATAAAAGGTAAAGGCAGCTTCGGTTTCATCCTGGAAATTGAGATAGTGATTAAGTCGCATGCAGGATTCCTTTTCTTATTTTGACTCCCTTTAATTTACGCCCTGAATTGAATTTGATTGATAAAGAAGCTTTATGAAAATGTAAGTAAAAGAATTTAATTTATGGACAGATAATAAAAAAATGAAATATTTATAAAATAAAAAGAGGGCTATAAAAGCCCTCTCTACTACTTGATTATAAAAGAATTAGATTAGTTCGATTGCGACCGCAGTTGCTTCACCACCGCCAATACATAGCGCAGCGATACCACGTTTACCGCCTGTACGTTTCAATGCATGGATCAAGGTCAGGATAATACGTGAACCTGTAGAACCAACCGGGTGACCGAGTGCACATGCACCACCGTTAATGTTGACTTTTTCAGGATCAAGCTTGAACTCATCCATTGGGCACATGGTGACCATGGCAAAGGCTTCGTTAATTTCCCAAAGGTCAACTTCCTCAGCTTTCCAACCAGTTTTATCCAGAACTTTCTGAATAGCGCCAACAGGAGCAATCGTGAATTCAGATGGATGCTGAGAGTTTGAAGCATAAGCGATGATTTTAGCCAAAGGCGCTAAACCTTTAACTGCTGCATTGTCGCCTGAAGTCAGTACAAGGGCAGAGGCACCATCTGAAATTGAGCTGGCATTTGCTGCAGTGATCGTCCCGTCTTTTGCAAAAGCAGGACGTAAAGTTGGAATCTTGTCAATATTGGCATTGAAAGGTTGCTCATCCTTATCAACGACCACATCACCTTTACGGGTGGAAACAGTGACTGGCACGATTTCATCAGCAAAGTAGCCTTCATTGACTGCAGTTTGAGCACGTTTCAGTGAACGGATTGCAAATTCATCCATTTGTTCACGTGTATAACCTTTGCTATTTGCCATATCTTGAGCAAATGAACCCATCAGGCGACCAGTTTCGGCATCTTCCAGGCCATCCAGGAACATATGGTCCTTGATTTCACCATGACCCATACGGAAACCGCCACGCGCTTTTGGCAATACGTATGGGGCATTGGTCATGGATTCCATACCACCTGCAACCACATAAGTTGCAGAACCTGCCTTAATCATATCTGCCGCTTGCATGACTGCTTTCATGCCTGAACCACATAATTTGTTGATGGTGACAGCACCGGTAGAATCAGGCAGACCTGCTTTACGCATCGCTTGACGGGCAGGGCCTTGTTTTAAACCTGCCGGGAGTACACAACCCATAATGACTTCTTCAATATCGGTTGGCTGCAAGCCTGAACGAGCAATCGCTTCTTTGATGGTGACAGCACCAAGTTCAGGTGCAGTAACGCTAGCCAAGCTGCCTTGAAAGCCGCCCATCGCCGTACGTGCGCCATTGACAATTACGATGTCAGTCATTGTTATATCTCCCTATAAGTTTTGATCATTTTTTCTCGAACCTAAGCAGTATATTGAAAAAAGTACAGGATTAAAGTCCTAATCTGGATAAATCATAGACTCTAGGGTTTTATTAACAGGAGGCCAGATGTTCGATTCGGATATGCCCCATTTTATTCAAGACAATACGTTGTTGGGATGCAAGGTGAGTAGAACAATAATAAAAGCTGCCATTTGATCCAATCGGTAAAGCCGTTTGGGCCTGATAAGTTACGTTCGGCATACTTAAAGCACCTCGCCAACTCAAGTTACCGTATTTAAGATTAAGTTGTTCAATGTGTAAAATTTGTTCGTCATTGTCGACTTGACGATTACGGTTTTTATCAATAAATACCAGCAAATTTTTATTCCATTGGTTTGCTTGACAGGTTAATGAATCTTGACTGGGACAAATCACAATATTCTGGTGAAACACAGCTGCCTGGCTGCGTGCATAACGATTGGTTGCTGTAATTTTCATCGGAATATTTTTAGCTTCCTGCTTGGATAGATAATCATGAAAGTAAGGCAAGGCAATTGTGACCACAATTGCCATAAGGGCAATACAGATAATTAACTCAACAATAGTGAACGCTCTTGTTATCTTTTTATACATAGAGTTACCTGATTTATATATTATTTTTATTTGAAACATGCTATTAATTGTGCGTTTTTTATGCTTAATTGAGCGAGTAAGAAATGCCTTACTCAAAATTCAAAAAGGCGCTTAAAAATAAATTGGCAATGACAATAGGCGATTCACAACAAAAAATTGAGTAAAAAATTACTGAATTACAACGGAAATTGTAAGTAATTTTGTCAATAATTTACTTGATTAGATTAATCAAGCACTTGGAAAAATAATAAAGTGTTTGTATGATGCGCAGTGAATAGCTTAAAAATAACACTGGGGTAAAAAAAGCCTATCTCAGAATGGCCTATTAGAAGGCTTGAGCTTGAACAACAATTGTTATCTCTGGAGGATAAATCCATGAAAATGAGTCGTATTGCTTTAGCAATGCTTGTAGCTGCTCCTTTTGCTGCTGCAAACGCAGGTGTAACTGTTACTCCATTAATGTTAGGTTATACTTGGCAAGACACCCAACACAACAATGGCGGTGATGATGGCGAACTAACAACTTCTGGTGAAATGGAAGATGATCTATTTGTTGGTGCTGCAATTGGTGTTGAACTAACTCCATGGTTAGGTTTTGAAGCTGAATATAGCCAAGTTAAAGGCGATATGCGAGATCTACCAGGTGCTGAATACAAAGGCCAGAACATTGCAGGTAATTTCTATGCAACTTCTGACGTATTTACTGGCAACTATGACAGCAAAATCAAGCCATATGCATTATTAGGTGCTGGTCACTATAAATATGAGTTTGATGGTGCTTCAGAAGCTGCTTTAGGTCGTACTGGTCGTGGTTTTGAAGAAGAAGGTACACTAGGTAATGCTGGTATCGGTGCATTCTGGCACATCAACGATGCTTTAGCGCTACGTACTGAAGCTCGTGGTACTTACCACTTCGACGAAAAATTCTGGAACTATACAGCACTTGCTGGTCTTAACGTAGTTCTAGGTGGTCGTTTGAAACCAGCTGCTGACGTTGTAGAAGTTGCTCCAGTTGAGCCAGTAGCTCCAGTTGCTCCAGCTCCACAAGAGTTGACTGAAGACCTGAACATGGAACTTCGCGTGTTCTTTGATACGAATAAATCAAACATCAAAGACCAATACAAACCAGAAATCGCGAAAGTTGCTGAGAAGCTAGTTGAATATCCAAACGCAACTGCTCGTATTGAAGGTCACACAGACAGCACTGGTCCACGTGCATTGAACGAACGTTTATCTCTAGCTCGTGCTAACTCTGTTAAATCTGCACTTGTTAACGAATACAACGTAGATGCATCTCGTTTGTCTACTCAAGGTTTCGCTTGGGATCAACCGATTGCTGACAACAACACTAAAGAAGGTCGTGCTATGAACCGTCGTGTATTCGCGACAATCACTGGTAGCCGTACTGTTCTAGCTGAACAACCAGTTGCTCAATAATTCGTTATTGAACACTGATTAAAAAAAGCGACTCTTTGAGTCGCTTTTTTTATGGCTGTTTTTTGCATACACTTGCTGCTCGAAACTGATTTTGAGTTAAAGCATGAGCATAGAACTCCCTGAAGACTTACAAAGTCTGGAAGCTAATAGTGGTATTTATGCGATCTGGATGATTTTTCATCATTATGGAATAGATCTGCATATTCCTGATCTGGTGCAATTGACACAGCATAATGATGAGATGGGAGCTTCAAGTATTGCGCTCGCTGTTGCCCTTAAGACATTAGGACTCGATGTTGAGTTTTTTACAGAAACTGATCCTGATAAACAGCTACTTGAAATCCAGTTTTATCAAAAAGCACAAGAACTCAAAGTGCCTGTTTATGAATATCCACTTTCTTATACAGATATTCAAAAATCAGTGGATAAAGGCCTTTTTGTAATCGTGTTCTACGATACGCTTGAAGGGGTGGGGAACCATTCATTGATTTATGAAATCAATGAAAAAGAGATCAGCTTCTTTGATAGTTTTGATGCTATGCCTATAGAAGTCTTCGAACAGCAGCGTCGAGTAGAAGGTATTTGTCAGCAAGTCATCGTGATTGATGACCGTAATTTTGTCATGCGTCATAGCTGATTTCAGAATATAAAAAAGCAGCTACTTGAGCTGCTTTTTTAATAAAGGTGAGATATTAGTCTTTTTCAATATTCATCGGTTGAACATCCATCTCCTGATAAGAAACCAGTTTGGTTTTATATTTCCATTTATAACCCAGCCAAATCACCAAGAATAATAAAATACCGATATAAGTAGAAAGGACAGCCAACCACTCACCATCTAGGACAGCTTGATAATTCTGACCTAATACGACAATTGAACAAAGAATGAAGGCAAACCAAGGTGCGAACGGGAAAAATTTAGCTCTATAGGCTAGACCTTCAAGTTGATAGCCTTGAGCCAGATAACCTTTACGGAAGCGATAATGTGAGATTGCAATCCCGAGCCAGACAATGAAGCCACACATACCTGACATATTCAGCAACCAGTTAAACACTTCCTGCTCGCCAAAGAATGTGGTCAAGAAACATAGTGCCGCAATCGCCGTTGTCGCATACAGGGCATTCATCGGTACACCGCGTGGATCCAGATGGGCAAACAGCTTAGGTGCACTGCCTTTACGCGCCATATCGAACAGCATACGGGTAGAAGAATACATGCCTGAGTTACCCGCAGACAGAATCGCCGTCAGAATTACCGCATTCATCATACTGGCTGCAAAAGCAAAACCTGCTTTCTCATACAATAAAGTGAATGGAGAAAGGGTAACGTCTTCTGTTGCAGCTGCCTGTAATAGACGTGGATCATTATAAGCAACTAATGTACCGATAATGAAAATACACACGATATAGAACAGCAGGATTCGCCAGAAGATCTGCTTGATTGCGACTGGAATGGTTTTTTGCGGATCTTTAGATTCACCAGCGGCTACACCAACCATCTCGGTTCCCTGGAACGAGAATCCGGCAATCATGGCAACACCAATAAGGGCCTGGAAACCACCAACAAAAGGCGCTTCACCCACGCTCCAATTTGCAAATGCTGAAGCACCCGGTGTGAGCATGATCTTGGCAATCATCCAGATCCCGATGATGATAAAGGCAATAATTGCCAGTACTTTCACCAAAGAGAAGAAGAATTCTGACTCACCAAAACCTTTTACTGTGAGAGCGTTAATCCCAAAGATCACAGCGAGGAAGATCGCACTCCAGTAAAAGCCCGGAATATCAGGGAACCAGAATTTCATAATGAACTGTACGGCAACCAGTTCAAAGGCAACGGTAATCGCCCAGTTGTACCAGTAGTTCCAGCCTAAAGCGAAACCGAAACCACTTTCGACATATTTGGTGCCGTAGGTAAAGAATGCGCCCGAGGTCGGATTATGAGTCGCAAGTTCTCCAAGGCTGGTCATCAAGAAATAAATCATTACGCCAATCAGGGCATAGGCGAGAAGTGCACCACCCGGGCCTGCGCTGGCAATGGTCGCACCTGAGGCCAGGAATAAACCTGTACCGATAGACCCGCCAATCGCGATCATATTGAGATGACGAGCACCAAGCTTACGCTGCAGCTGCACGCTGTTCTGAGTTTCGCTCATCATGATTCCTTAGCATTTTTTTGAGTGCTGGCGAAGAGCACTTTAAAACCTTGTTGATCAGTTTTGACTGTACATTGGCCAAAACTTTGTTCAATTAAAATTGGATAATTTAAGAAGCGGTTTGCCACAATCCACAATTCACCGCCAGACTTGAGATGACGACGCGAAGTCTTACATAGAGTTTCGCTAGCCGCATAGTTGGTTTGGATTCCCTGATGGAAAGGGGGATTGCTGACAATGGCATGTAAAAAGAGCGGTGCATCTTCAATACCTGACACAGCTTTAATTTCCAGCTGCTGAGGACTGAGCTGATTTTTCTCAAATGTCATTTGAGTAGAAGCCAAGGCAAAGGCATCTACGTCCAGAGCAAAAATACGGTTCTCAGGATTCAGTTTGGCTAAATAAGCACTGATCACACCTGCGCCACAGCCAAAGTCGGCAATCTTGCCTGAAGTCACTTGAGATAAATAGGGTAAGAACACCGCTGTTCCTACATCCAGATGATCCTGACTGAATACACCTGGAAGTGCACAAATCTGCAAATCACCTTTTGGTGTCGCCACTGTATAGGTCTGTGCCCAATCTGCCAACGCTTTTGCTTCGACCGTGCAGTCTAGAGTCAATTGCCACAATTGGCAATGTCGTGCGCTGTCGAGCTTGATGAGTTTACCATAAGCCTGTAGCTGCTTTGCTGCACGCTCTACGCCACCTTTCTTTTCACCCACCAGAAAGACACTGCTGCCTTGTTTTAATCGGCCTGCAATATTATGAATCAGATAATTCAATAATTCTTTTGATTTAGGTACGAAAATAACAGCCTGATCAAATTCCTGATCAGGGAATTCTGCGCCGAAATGAACCTGGGCCTGCTGTGACTGGAAATATTGAAAATCATTATAATTCCATGTCCAAACAAAGGGCTGGATAGATTCACCACATTCAGCAAGAAGCTCATCGGTCGGGGCATTCACCAGCAATACGCGACCAGACAAATAATCATATTGTCTTAATAAAACTTCGCTTTTAGGATCCATAGATCTCTCTCCAATAGAAAAAACACTGTCCGAGTCCAACTCAGACAGTGTTCTTTGGATATGAAATTACTTCTTTACTTCAGGAAGTACAATATTCAATATGAGGGCTGCAATACCGCCTGTCGCAACACCGGAACTAAAGATGTTACGGAATAATTCAGGAAGATGTTCCAGAATCTGAGGCACCTGCGCAACCCCTAGGCCAAGTGCAAGCGAGATTGCAATGATTAGCAGGGCACGACGGTCTAAGTGAATACCAGATAGGATATTAATCCCAGATGCAGCGACTGCCCCGAACATCACCATCACTGCGCCACCAAGCACAGCTTGAGGAACGGCCTGAATCACACCGGCCACTGCTGGAAGTAGACCCAGAATCACGAGGAGTGCTGCGATCCAGATCCCGACATAACGGCTAGCTACACCAGTCAATTGAATCACACCATTATTTTGTGCGAAAACTGAGCTCGGGAAGGTATTAAATAATCCTGCAAGCAGAGAGTTGGCACCATTCACTAACACACCACCTTTAATGCGATTCATCCAGGTTTGACCATCGACTGGCTGATTCGATAATTTTGATGTGGCTGTAATATCACCAATGGCTTCCAGTGAAGTCACCAGGTAAATGAATGCCATTGGAATGAATAAGCTCCAGGAGAAGCTTAAACCAAAATGCATTGGGGTCGGAATCTGAACCAAAGGTGCATCTTTTAAACCATCAAAGTTGAGATGACCCATAAAGCCGGCAAGGATATAACCCACAACCAGTGCAATCAGAATTGCTGAGCTTTTTACCCAAGTGATGCGTACACGGTTCAGTAAAATAATTAATGCCAGAACGGTACATGACATGATCAGGTTATCTGCATTGGCGAAAGTTTTGTCGCCCATAGCTTGATAACCACCACCCATACTGATTAGACCTTCTTTAATCAAGGTTAAACCAATCAATAAAACTACAATACCCGTTACTAGTGGCGTAATGAGTTTCTTCACCCATGGCAAAATGCGTGACACGCCCATTTCAATAAATGAACCTGCAATCACTACACCAAAGATCGAAGCCATCACCGCTTCTACCGGTGTGCCTGCAGCGACCATCGCTGAACCGATCCCGATGATCGGGCCAATAAAGTTAAAACTTGTACCCTGAACAATCAGCAAGCCTGCACCAAAGGGACCTACTTTCTTGGATTGTAAGAAAGTCGCAATCCCCGAAATCACCAAAGACATGGATAAGATCATGTTGGTGTCTTCTTTGGAGACTCCCAGCGCCAGACAAATGAGCAGGCCAGGGGTCACAATTGGGACAATAATGGCCAATAAATGCTGGAATGCGGCTAAAAATGCGATAAACGGTTTAGGACGATCTTCAAGGCCGTAGACAAGGTCAAGTTGATCTTTAGAAGGAGGAGATTGATTAAAATCAGACATGTGTCAATGCAAATTAAGGCTGGGTGGCGCTATTCTAATCGAGTTACACGTCATTACAAAAGTCATTGGAAAAAAAATTGACGCTCTCTACAAACAGTCACTGTCAAAAGTTTGTATTTTTCTGTATAATTTGCCCTCAAATTTAAAACGTATCGAATTTACATGTCAGATATTAAAACTCTCCGTAACATTGCCATTATCGCGCACGTCGACCATGGTAAAACCACTCTTGTAGACAAACTTTTGCAACAATCAGGTGCTCTCGGTGATCGCGCGGGTGAGATCGAGCGTGTCATGGATTCGAATGCGTTAGAATCTGAACGTGGTATTACCATTCTTGCAAAAAACACTGCAATCAAGTGGTTAGATAAACGTACAGATACAGAATACCGTATTAACATCGTGGACACCCCGGGACACGCCGACTTCGGTGGTGAAGTTGAACGTGTAATGTCGATGGTTGACTGCGTACTGCTTCTTGTAGACTCACAAGAAGGTCCTATGCCACAAACTCGTTTCGTAACGCAAAAAGCGTTCGCGCGTGGTTTGAAACCAATCGTAATTATCAATAAAGTTGATAAACCAAGTGCGCGTCCAGACTGGGTAATCGATCAAGTATTCGATTTGTTCGACAACCTTGGCGGTACTGACGAACAGTTAGACTTCCCAGTAGTTTATGCTTCTGGTCTTCGTGGTGTTGCTGGTCCTTCTCCAGAAGAACTTGCTGATGACATGACTCCATTGTTCCAAACAATCGTAGACATCGTTGAGCCACCAGCAGTTGACGTTGACGGTCCATTCCAGATGCAAATTTCATCTTTGGACTATAACAGCTTCGTAGGTGTAATCGGTGTTGGTCGTATCCAGCGCGGTTCTGTAAAACTGAACACTCCTGTGACTGTGATCGACAAAGAAGGCAAAACCCGTAACGGCCGTATCTTGAAAATCATGGGTTACCATGGTCTAGAACGTGTTGACATTGAAGAAGCTTCTGCAGGTGATATCGTTTGTGTAACTGGTATCGATGCACTGAACATTTCAGATACAATCTGTGATCCTAAAAATGTTGAAGCGCTTCCAGCACTTTCTGTAGATGAACCGACTGTGTCTATGACTTTCCAGGTGAACAACTCCCCGTTCGCTGGTAAAGAAGGTAAATTCGTAACTTCACGTAATATCCGTGAGCGTCTTGACCGAGAATTGATCCACAACGTAGCACTTCGTGTTGAAGATACTGACAGTCCTGATCGTTTTAAAGTATCTGGTCGTGGTGAGCTTCACCTTTCTGTACTGATCGAAAACATGCGTCGTGAAGGCTTCGAGCTTGGTGTATCACGTCCGCAAGTGATCATGAAAGAAATCGACGGTCAAATGCAAGAACCGTACGAAAACGTAACGTTTGACGTTGAAGAACAGCACCAAGGTTCTGTAATGGAACAAATGGGTCACCGTAAAGGCGAAATGACCAATATGGAAGTTGACGGTAAAGGCCGTATCCGTATTGAAGCAACTGTTCCTTCACGTGGCTTGATCGGTTTCCGTTCTGAATTCATGACCATGACTTCTGGTACTGGTATTATGACTTCAAGCTTCTCGCACTACGGTCCTGCTAAACAAGGTACTGTTGCGAAACGTCAAAATGGTGTACTGATTTCTATGGTTCAAGGTACTTGCCTGGGCTATGCACTGTTCACACTTCAAGACCGTGGTCGTCTATTTGCTAAACCACAGTTAGAAGTTTATGAAGGTATGATCGTAGGTATCAACTCACGTTCTGACGACATGGTGGTTAACCCAACTAAAGCGAAACAGTTAACTAACGTACGTGCGTCTGGTACTGATGAAGCATTGACTCTTGTTCCAAACCTTGAATACACGCTAGAACAAGCGCTTGAATTCATTGAAGATGACGAGCTAGTTGAAGTAACACCTAAGTCAATCCGTATCCGTAAGCGTTACCTGACTGAAAACGAACGTAAACGTAACCGTGCTAAATAAGACCGGTCACTGATACGGAAAAAGCCGCTGAATGAGTTCAGCGGCTTTTTTATTGGGTAGAAATTACATACACTCAATAAATTAGTTTTAAATAGAAACCCCTAACTAATGTATAATCCATCACAAAATTGCATAAAAATACTGGTGACTTTATGAGCATTATTCAAGAATTTAAAGAATTTGCGGTAAAAGGCAATGTCATGGATCTCGCAGTGGGCGTGATCATTGGCGGTGCTTTCGGTAAAATTATCGATTCTATGGTGAAAGACATCATCATGCCTGTCGTGAGTTGGATCTTGGGTGGTGATGTTGATTACTCTAACTGGTTTGTCGTATTAGGTGATAATCCAAATAATGTGACCAATCTGGCTGCGGCACAGGCGGCAGGTCTAAATGTCTTTGCTTATGGTAATTTTCTGACCATTCTCATTAATTTCCTGTTATTGGCATGGGTGGTGTTCTGGTTGGTGAAACTGATGAACAAACTACGCCGTAAACAAGAAGCAGAACCAGAGCCAGAAGCTACTCCGGAAGATATTGCATTATTACGTGAAATCCGTGACGAGCTAAAAAAACGTCCTGAAGCTTAAACTTTTCGAGTAAATAAAAAACGGCGCTGAGTGCGCCGTTTTTTATTGAATCCCTCCTTGCGAAGCAGTGCTTCTCACCTTTTTCAAAGGGGGACTCCTCCCTTTCTTAAATGGAGGTTGGGAGGGATTTATAAAATTAAAAATCCATCCGAAACTTGATTTCTACCAGATGAAAACCAAACTGACTTTTGACTGGGCCATGTAGAACATGTTCTGCAGCAGTAAAAACCAGTTTATCAATCACTGGAACGAGTTGGCCTTTTTTTACTTCACCGAGTTCACCACCACGTTTGGCAGAGTTACAGGTCGAATATTGTTTGGCAATTTTGGAAAAATCTGCACCTGCCAGAATCTTTTTCTTAAGCTGTTCAGCAGTATCTTTATCCTTAACCAGAATATGACGGACAATCGCGGTCTTCATGATTTCTTACCTCGTACAGCAACCATACGCTTAGGTGAAAGCTTGACCTTTTTTAGCGGCTGGCATTCAGGACAGTAGACAGATGCACGTTGTCCTAACTTGATATTTTCTAGTGTCGTTTCGCAGTTCACGCACATTTCTCCTGCACGGCCATAAGCCAGCAGCGCCTGCTGAAAATAACCATTTTCTCCCATGGCATTGGTATAGTTGCGTAAAGTAGAACCACCTAAGTCAATCGCCTGTTTCAAAATACGCTTAATCTCAACGACCAGTTTTTCAATCTGCTCAAAACTTAATGTAGACGCAGGTTGTGCTGGATGAATGCCCATATTGAATAGACTTTCAGTCGCATAAATATTGCCTACACCAACCACGACATGGTTATCCATGATTGCAACTTTGGTGCCAACGTTTTTATTTTTCAATTTTTCAGATAGATATTCGGCATTAAAAGCATCGCTTAATGGCTCAGGTCCAAGCGTATCAATCAGTTTGCTTTGTGATTGAGCATCTAACCAGAGAATACAGCCAAAACGACGCGGGTCATGGTAACGCAGCTGAATCTCTTCAAATTGAATAATCAGATGATCATGCTTGCGCAACTCTTCGTTGGCTTCACATAAACGAAAGCTGCCTGACATACCCAGATGCCAGAGCATTGTATCCTGTTCAAATTGCGCCAGAATATATTTGGAACGACGCGTAAGCTGTAGTAGGCGCTGTCCTTGCAGACGCGCGAGATCATCAGGAATTGGCCAACGTAAACTAGGCTGACGCACTTCAACTTTTAGCACTTGCTGATTAAGAAGGGGAAGGAGGCTGGTTTTGGTGGTTTCAACTTCGGGTAATTCAGGCATAACACTTAGCAGCTAATATCATGAGGCTAATATTGGGCGTTTTAAGTCTGAATGCAAGTCCTGTTTGAATAGAAGTTATAAGTAGGGCATTCAAAAATATTTTAACAATTGGTTAAAAAATAAACTTTAATATTGAGATGGTTTTAGATCCAAATAATGAAAACAGGAAATATATTGGTTGATTTTTAGTATTTAACTTACTGAAAAATATAAAATATGTAAATTTATTGTTATATAAAATATCTTTTCTTATAACTTAAAGTTTTACTAATAATAAAAAAAATGCTGAGTTTTTAAGTGAAAAGTTATGTAACGTTCTGTATCAAGTCACACAGGGCATGCATCAGGTTGCCTTTACTCTCTCCATATGTTTAGGTTTTATATGAAAAAGTTAAGTCTAGCTTTATTGCCATTGATAGCAGCCATGAACTCTGCGCAGGCTGAGTCTGCATTTGATTCTCAAGGGCAGTACCTATTAGGCGACTGGAATGGAAAACGTACTGAACTTGCTCAACAAGGCATCAAGTTTGAAGCAAACTTGCTGACAGATACAGCGTATCTGGCTGATGGCGGACGTAATGAAGGAGCTGATCCTTTAACTTCAGCACAGTTATGGTTAGGTACACAGTTAGACATGGAAAAACTGGCTGGCTGGGATGGTGTAACTGTTCGTGCAGTTGCGACTGCGCGTCAGGGACAAAGTACATCGGTACGTGATTTACAAGGTGATGCAGCTCAATGGGCCAATGTTCAAGGAACATTTGGTCGTGGTAATCAGGACAGCCGTTTAACCGAACTTTCAATTGAAAAGAACTATAAGGAACAAGGCCTGAGTATTAAAGCTGGTCGTCTGGGTCTGGGTATGGACTTTAACGTAATGGCTTGTGATTTTGCCAGTACAGCATTTTGTGCTGCGCAGATGGGCAAATGGCAAGGCAATATCTGGATGAATACGCCAGTCGCACAATGGGGTGCACGTGTAAAACAGCAGCTAAACCCTGACGTTGCTGTACAAGTCGGTGTTTATGAATTTAATCCAGATAACGGCAATGGTGCTAAAGAAGGTCAGGGCTGGAGTCTGGATACCGACAATGCTGATGGCGTGACGATTCCTGCAGAAGTAATCTGGACACCAAAATCATTAGTAAATGGTTTGCCTGGCAGCTATCGTGTAGGCGGTATGTATAACACTGCTGATGATGTTGCCAACCAGAAAGATGTTGCGACAGGTGAAGGAGAAAACCGTACCTTTGCAGGCTGGTTAGCCGTAGAACAGCAGTTGACTTCAACGGGTAATGACCGTCAGGGTTTACACTCATTCGCTAACTTTACTTGGCATGATCGTGATACCAATAAAGTGGATAATTCACAACAATTGGGTCTGAAATATATTGGTCTGATGGATAGCCAGCCGAATGATATTTTGGGTTTAGCGGTTAACCGTGTACATGTAAATGACCGCTTCGCAGATTCACGTCCAGTATATGATGCGAGTGCCGAATACAATATCGAACTCAACTACAGCTATAACGCAACAAAATGGCTGATGCTACGTCCAAACCTGCAATACGTTATAAATCCGGGGTCTAGCAACCAGGTGGATAATGCATTGGTACTAGGTTTGACTACACGAGTGATCTTCTAAAAAGAATTTAATCACGTTATAAATAAACAGACTCATCAGAGCCTGTTTTTTATTTTTTAGTAAAAAGTTCTGAAAAGCCACTTCACAAAAAGAGGGAATACCGCGTGTCACTACTATTTCAGTCGGTTCAGTTTGGATCATTGCAACTTAAAAATAAAATTGTGATTGCCCCGATGTGTCAGTACTCTGCAACCGAGCAAGGTGAAATCACTTACTGGCATGAACAACAATGGGCCAATTATGCCTTATCCGGTGCAGGTCTTTGCATTGTGGAAGCCACCGCTGTACAGCCTGAAGGGCGTATCAGTTATGCCGATTTAGGGCTTTGGAATGATCAGCAGGCCAGTCAGATCAAAACCTTATTGCAAAAGGTCAAGTCAATTTCTCCTATGCCTTTTGCCATACAGCTTGCACATGCAGGCCGTAAAGCTTCTACAGATAAACCTTGGGGTGGCAAAGGGCAGTTCGCCCCAGATCATGCACTCGGTTGGCAAACTGTCTCTGCCAGTGATATTCCTTTCCAGGCTCATGAACATCCACCTAAGTCTTTAAGTGTTGATGAAATCCAGCAAGTGATTCAGGATTTTGCTGCCAGTGCAAAGCGAGCGGTTGAAGCAGGCTTTGAACTGATTGAACTACATGGAGCACATGGTTATTTGCTGCATCAGTTTATGTCACCGTTATCAAATCATCGTCAGGATCAATATGGCGGTTCATTTGAAAACCGTATTCGTCTGACGCTTGAAGTATTTGAAGCAATTAAAGCTGCAGTACCAGAAGGTTTTCCAATTGGTGTTCGTATCTCAGCAACGGACTGGATGGATGGCGTAGAAAGTTGGGATGTAGAATCTTCAGTTGAACTATCCAAAGCTCTGGAGAAACTGGGTGCAGTCTATATTCATGTGTCGAGTGCAGGTTTACATGTCGACCAGAAAATTGATGTGCATCCAAATTATCAGGTCCCTTTTGCTGAAGCGATTAAAAAGGACGTAAATATTCCAGTCATTGCAGTGGGTCTGATTACCGATGCACAGCAGGCAGAAGGCATACTGGAGTATAAACAGGCTGATGCGATCGCGATTGCACGTGCCTTGCTTTATGATCCACGCTGGCCTTGGCATGCTGCAGTAACGCTGGATGAAAAAATAGCAATTTCTCCACAATATTTACGTTCTGCACCGCATGGCTTAAATCAGTTTTTTGAATCGTTTTAAGGCCATTTTTTCTTAGAAAGGCTTATAATAACGCATCTCAAACAACAGGACATTTCATATGATTATTGCGGTAATTGTGCCTATATTTTTATTATTGGCACTAGGTTACCTGAGTGTGAAATGTCAAATTCTAAAAAAAGAACAGGTTGAAATGGTAGGGGCCTTTGTCATCAAAGTGGCCTTACCGTTACTGTTCTTTCAGTTTCTAGCCTCTAAAGATCTGCATGAAATCTGGTATTTTGAATACTTTGCGATCTATACCTCTGTCACTTTATTACTTTATGGTTTCAGCTTCTGGCTGATGCGCCGTCAGTTCAAGAATACCTCTTCGCATAGTGCTGTTCTGTCCTTGGGCGCAGCGATGTCCAATACCGGATTGATTGGTACAGCAGTACTCACTTTATTGGTGGGACAGCATGCGATGACCTATACCTCATTGGTGGTCATTATTGAAAGCATGATTCTGATTCCGATGGTCTTAATCTTGGCTGCACTCGGTACCCAACATCAAGCCAATCTGGGGAGTCTTGTGAAAAGTACTATTCTGATGCTGTTTAAGAACCCTTTATTTATGGGGGTGATGCTGGGTATGGCCTGTGCGATTTTTGAAATTCGCCTGCCAATTTATCTGGATCAGGTTTTTGCCATGATTGGACAGACTGCCTCACCTTTGGCGCTGTTCGCGATTGGTGGCGGAATCGTGGGCATGAGTCTGAAATATGTGAATCTGCAAAGCTTCTATTTGGTATTTTCCAGCAATATCCTGATGCCGATCCTGATGTATCTGGGCCTGAGTCGATTGACTCATTTAAATCAGGAAATGGTCTATGCGGGTACCTTGATCGCAGCCCTACCTATGCCAACGATTTTTGGTATGTTAGGGCAGGCGTACGGCCTCAATGAGCGGACTCTAACGCCATTATTAATGAGTACCCTTGCAGGTTTTGTGGTTGCCAGTGGACTTATTACTTTGTGGTGGAGTTAACCAAGCTGGCTTATAAATCTATAGCCCATGAAAAAGCTCCAACAGGAGCTTTTTTATTTGGATAAAATTTGATTAACTTTTTTTGGCAGGTGCTTTTTTCTGCTCGGCAATCATTTTATCCACTGCTGCTAGAGATTCTCTGGCCTTAGGAATATTTTCCTGTGCTAGGGCTGCAAAGATCTTTTTAGCTTCAGGTAGGTTTTGCGGAACAATACTACCGTTGGCAAACATATTGCCAATCGCCATCAGGGCAGGGATATAGCCTTTTTTCGCCAGATCCTGAATACTGCTCAAGCCTTGTTGGATCGGCTTTTCATTCTTGATTTTAAAGCCGTTGCTGATGTCATATAAGGCTTTGGCATGAATAGCCGGCATATTACCCTTGCTAATAAGAGGCTGTAATTTTTTCAAAGCCTGCTGGTCAGAAGCTGTTGTTCCTTCAGCAAATAAAAGTATAGCCAGATCTACCGTCGCTTCATCAAAATTGGCTGCCGATGCGCGTTCTAGGTATTGCTTGGCTTTGCCCAAATCCTGCTTAAGACCTAAAGTGCCACCGGTATAATTCTTACCTAGTACATAGTTGGCCACTGGATAACCTTTGCTGGCGGCCTGTTCATATAGCTGAATAGCCTTTTTTTCATCCTTAGCAGTGCCTTGGCCGGTTTGCGTTAAATAGCCTAAGTTATAGATGGCTTGTGCATTTCCCTGGCTGGCCAGTTTGCTTAAAGCATCGTAGGCACCCTTGAAATTCTTAGCATTCACCATCTCTTCAATTTTGGCAAATTGAGGATCAACTGGGGCATTTGAAGTGGTTGCGAGCGCAAATTGGCTGGACACAGCAAGAATTGCAGCAAGTACTAATTTTTTCATTGTTCCGATAACCTTAATTTTTCTAACACCTAATTCCATGGTGCGATTTTTGTCGTTTTCATCTACATCATAAGACGATTTCAGGCTTTGTAAATACTGAATATGTGACTAATTACAAATTATTTGAGAATCATAGAGGAGATGAATCAATAAAAGCATGCTCGGTTTAAGGTGTGTTTTATTTAGTCAATCTTTGTCTATTTAATTGTTTAGCCTAATAAAAATAAAAAAGCCAGAATTGAATTCTGGCTTTTGCATCAAGAGAACAGTTAGTTATTGTGGACGTGCCACATCACCACTTAAAGCTTCAGGCAATTCAAGAACTTGTACGTCTAGCTCAGCCAATGCTTCAGGTTTGGCAACCACTAAAGCTTGATAACCCTGATCTGTACCAATACTATTGACCACTTCGATGTCATTGTGCAGCTTGGTCGCAACAGCAGGTACTTCACCTGTACCTTGAATCAAATGCAACCAGTGTTTTGGCTTAGCTTTAAACCATAAACGTGCAATCACTTCCTGACCCAGATAACAGCCTTTGTCATAGTGAATGCCTTCACGTTGATGCAGACGCAATTCCTGTGGCTGGAACAGGGTCGCAGTAGCTGCCTGAATCCAGGCCTGACCTGAGGCAATGGCTTGCTGTTGCCAAAGGATAATATCCGTTTCAGTTTCAAAAAAATCAGTCTGGATATCATTGATAACTGGATAAACCGGGCCAACCTGTTCCAGTTTCATTTTTGAAAAAGCGCCAAACTTTTTAATATGGCTGGCCAGTTCTGCTGCCTGATCTTCAGGGCTGACAATTTCAAAGCTTTCCGGATTAATTTTTTTCAACCAGATACCGAACTGGATACGTCCTTTCAAGCTACAGATCGCTGTATAGCGGGTCAGGTTTTCAGCCAGAATTTCGACATTTAAAGTAACTTGACCCTGAAGGAATTTTTGCGCATCTACTCCATTCAGCGTAAATAAGGTAAAAGCAGGAGATGTTGCCATGATCAGCCTCAGTTTGAATACTCAAAATCAATCAAGCTATTGTGCAGCAAGCATTTAATAGAGGCAAACAAAAAAGCCAACAATCGGGATCGTTGGCCTTTTAAAGAGTGTCTACTTAGTGATGATGAGATGAGGTTGGCAGAGGTGAATCACAAGGGAATTTTCCTCCACAGACCCGTACCGTTTCCATCATGCCCTGATCTTCATGATCGAGGATATGACAGTGCTGTACAAAATCGCCTTCAAATTTCTTGTAATGACTTCGAAGAATAAATTTATAATTCGCCTTGATAAACAGGGTATCCTTGAATTGTCCTTTCATGCCACGATATTGCACATCATCTGTATCATTATCGTCAGGCGCTAATTCACTCACATCAACTTCTTTGGATTCGCCATTAGGGCCAGTGACAGTTTTTAAGATTTTAACAATCTGGAATGGATTGACATGAATATGGAAAGGATGGCCACCAAAAGCTTCGGTCGTCAGTTCCCATTCATCCGACTGTCCAATTTGTAATTGACGCACATATTCACGATCCGGGTCTTTGGCATGAGTCCGACCGACTGATCCTTCGCCATCAAATGCATCTCCAAAACTGAGCAAGTCACCATCTTCTTTATGGCGGAAGCCAAATTTAAGACCATTTGCGAAAGCCAGCTCAAATTTACTGTACTGTTTCGGTCTGGAGGCAACCAGCTTGTCAATTGCTGGAGTCATCAATGATGGATGATCAGTAAAGGCAGTAAGATCAAGCTTGGATAACTGAGTCTGAATCTCTTTGCTTAAACCAATTTTTTTTGCACGCTCTTGCAGGAACTGGGCAGGAGTCTGCGCTTTTGTTTTGCTTGCCTGTACATTGACCCATCCCAGTAGTTGAGCATTGAAAGGATGGTTCGGAGCTAGTTGAGGAGTAATTTGACCCGTTGGGATCGGTGCATTCACTTCATCCTCAATATTTAATTTAGAGTCATAAATGCAGTATTTGTTGGTGGTTGGGAAGGTGACCATTGCATCATGACGATAACCAGGCTGGAACACAGACAGTGTTCTGCGCTGTACCTGAGTCATGGTCAAACCATCTTGAGCAATCGTATAAACAGGTAAGCTTTTTAAACTCTCATTAAACTCTCATTAAACTCTTTTGGATCTGCTTCCTGATATGCCAGACAGGCTTTAAGGGTGTCTGCGGCGCTAAATTTACTGGAGTTTGGCAGTTCTTTAATAATCAAACCAATGGTGTCGCGTACACCACCATGAATCATGCGCCAGCGATTAAATGCATTCTGTTCAACTTTAATCTCTCCTAAAACTTTACCATTGATAGACGTATAAAAGTTCTGGCCGGCCCAAGAGCTAGGATTAGCGATATCTGTATAATCTTCCAGTAATCCTAAGCCTTTACCTTCGCAATTGTTAGGAATATCGAATTTTACATCCGGGTCAGGGTTAGAGCATCGATATTGAATTTGCTGGAACAACAGGATTTTTTCATTTGGATAGCTATTTTTTTCTTTCCATAAAATGTCCATATCGCCTGTTTCAGTAACTTTGCCATTTTTTACTTTTGGCGTTCTTGAGCCTTCTACAATTAATGGGCCTGCCATACCGCTCGATACCTGAATAGCCGTTGAGCCATGCAGATGGGCATGATACCAGTAGGTTCCTGCCGGATGATTCGGCTCCATTCTGTACTGATAGTCAAATTTTTCCTGAGGTTTAAATTTCAGGAAAACATTATCGCTGTTGCCTTGAGGGCTTACCCAGAAGCCATGGGTATGCAAGTTAGTAGTATTAAAGCAATGTGGATCGTTCACATTATCCACTTTGTCTGGGCAGGTGGCTTTCTGTTCAGGTGGAAGCTGGTTATTTAGGTTAATTTTCAGGGTTTCACCTTGTTTGACCCGGATTTGTGGACCAACTAAAAGGTCTTCAACAGACTCTCCAGCTTTTTTCTTGTTAAACAAGCTGGCATTAGTGAGATAACCTCTGACGAACAGTTGATCCCAGGTACTATTTCTCGGATTGTAAATCTTTCCGGTTTTATAAGCGACGATCAGTTCATGGGTGCCTTTGGAATTTTTTTGCAATAGTGGCGGATTGCTAATCAATGTATCAGGTGTTGTTGGAGAAGGTTGTGGGTTGTTGGGATTATTGGGAGTGGTTGGTGGGTTAGGGTTATTGGGAGTTGGCGGTTTAGGATTGGAAGGATTTTTACCTCCATGCCAGCTTGCTGCCAGTACAGCGATCACTGCAGCAACGATACCAATAATGGCGAGTTGTATCATTGTAATCACCCTTATGTGCTTTTGTGATAAGTGTTGTTGTGAAGTAATTCGAGGGTAGATTTACAAAGTTGAGATACAGACTGTTATCACCAAATTAGGGGGAGGGCGACAGATGGTAGGCTGAAATGACGTGTATAAAGTATTTTAGAAAGGAATGTACTTCATAAGCCCCTGTTTATGCATAAATGCCTTATAAATATTTAACGTATTTCTAAAATTGTAAGAAAGTCTTAAAAAATATATGGAATTGAGAATGTAACTTATTTCGGGTTATGTCTTAACCTGAAAAAATGATTTCTTCGCCTAAACTCATCGAGCCATATCTGCAATGAAATTTACTATTTCTGGTTAAGAGCTACGCTTAACACTGAAATAGAAAACATAGATTCAGCTTTTTATTAAATGAGCTATTTCTAAAATTGAAAGATTCTAAGCTTTGATTTCATATGAAATTTATCCTTAAACAGATTCCAAGAAATCGATTATTTTTTATGCGGTTATTAACATATCATACTAAAGAATGAGACCGATTCAGGTCGATTTTTCAGAAAAAATGCAATTTAGAGTCAAAATTCTAAAGTATGAGTTATAAATTTCGGTAAAAATACCATTTTTATTATTTAAGTTTTTGAAAATTATAAGATTTGGGAAATGGACTTTCGACAGCGTACAATGCCTTTATTAAAAAACAAGTCATCAAGATATTTTGATGAATAAAAAGAGTAATGAAAGAGGGCAGGCAAGCTATGAACAATAACTACCGGAAACCGCTGCAAGGTACCCAGCTAGAATATTATGACGTGCGACAAGCTGTAGAAGATATTCAGCCAGGCGCATATGCCAAACTTCCTTATACATCTAAAGTGCTGGCCGAGCAGCTGGTACGCCGTTGCGAGCCTGCGATTTTAGAACAGTCTTTACGCCAATTGATTGAGCGTAAACAGGAACATGATTTTCCTTGGTATCCGGCGCGTGTAGTGTGTCATGACATCTTAGGGCAAACAGCACTGGTCGATCTTGCCGGTCTGCGTGATGCGATTGCCGATCAGGGCGGTGATCCCTCTAAAGTTAATCCAGTGGTTCCAACCCAGCTGATCGTCGATCACTCATTAGCAGTGGAATACGGCGGCTTTGACCCAGATGCATTTGAGAAAAACCGTGCAGTAGAAGACCGCCGTAATGAAGACCGTTTCCATTTTATTGAATGGACCAAAACTGCGTTTGAAAATGTCGATGTGATTCCAGCCGGTAACGGCATCATGCACCAGATCAATCTGGAAAAAATGTCACCGGTGATTCAGAACCGTGATGGCGTGGCATTCCCAGA
>NZ_DJBE01000001.1:0-18481 GCF_002429925.1 Acinetobacter sp. UBA5984 | reverse complement strand
GCCTTAGCCTGTATATTTTTATGGCTTCCTTTTTAGGTTTAATTATGAACAGTGAATGTCAACAGACCCTAATTGGTCTTGGGGCTATGCTTGTGTCAGGTTCAGTGTTCGCAACAATTGAACAGACTATTGTGAAACTATCTTTAGGGGAATTAAAAGGCCGTTATGCTTTGGATTGTTCAAAAGAGAAAGCTCATAATCTATCTTATGTTATTGGTGAAAAAAGCATTTTGCGCTTGATTTCTGCTAAACAAAAGCGTGCTTTATTAAAGTCAATTGAGCCTAAGTCTGAAAAATCTTTTGACGATTATCAATATATAACTACCGCCGAGTACCAGGGGGCTACGGTAGATTTCTACCAGAAAGATCATCAAAACTATGCGCGTGTTTTAAATACCAGTCTAAGTAATTCATTAGGTCCAAAAAACAAGCAGATGTTAATACAGTGCAAAACTGAAGCTAAATCCTGATATCTAAAAAGACCAGCAATTGCTGGTTTTTTTAACAATATAGAAATAACCGCAGAAAAAGTCTTGAAAACTTTTCTTAAAACTTTATGAAAAATAATGCTTAGGTTAAGATGAGCCATCATTTGTAAAAGCATTCTAGAAGACCTATGCAACCATTTGTTCTATATAACTCAGAGCAACGTAAAAAAGTAGAATTTGTGCCTCGTAAAGAAGGTCAGATTGATCTGTATGTTTGTGGGATGACGGTCTATGACTACTGTCATATTGGACATGCACGCACGGTGGTTGCATTTGACTATATTATTCGTTTCTTGCGTAGTCAGGGCTGGAAGGTTAAATACATACGCAATATCACTGACATTGACGACAAGATTATTAAACGTGCCAATGAAAATGGGGAAAGCATTTCATCACTGACCAGCCGTTTTATTGATGCCATGAATGAAGACTTTGCCAAATTAGGCTGTCTTGCACCGGATGAAGCACCAAAAGCCACTGATTACATCAATCAGATGCAAAACATGATTGGTACGCTGGTGGAAAAAGGGACTGCATATCCGGCAAATAATGGCGATGTTTACTTCGAGGTTGAAAAATTCGCCAAATACGGGCGTCTCTCAGGCCGTAAACTGGAAGATATGCAGGCAGGCGCTTCTGAACGTGTAGACGTCGAAGTTGAGAAAAAACATCCGTTTGACTTTGTGCTGTGGAAACATGCCAAAGAAAATGAACCGTCTTGGGCTTCACCATGGGGCAATGGTCGTCCAGGCTGGCATATTGAATGTTCAGCCATGTCTACCTGCTGCCTCGGCAATCATTTTGATATTCATGGCGGTGGCGCTGACTTAAGCTTCCCGCATCATGAAAACGAGATTGCACAGTCTGAAGCAGCGACAGGTGAACAGTATGTGAACTACTGGATGCATGCCGGCTTCATCAATGTTGATGGCGAAAAAATGTCGAAGTCTTTGGGCAACTTCTTCACCATCCGTGATGTGATTGAAAAATTCCATCCGGAAGTGGTGCGTTACTTTATCGTATCTTCACACTATCGCAGCCCGGTGAACTATTCAGATGTAGCTTTAAAAGAAGCGAAAAATACGCTAATGCGTTTCTATCATTCTTTCAAAGCTTATCAGGCAGTATATGGCGAACAGCTGGTTGATACGTTAGATCAAGACTTTGTTGAGCGTTTTAATACGGGAATGCGAGATGACTTCAATACGCCAGAAGCCATTGCTGTATTATTTGAACTGAATAAAGAGCTGAACCGTGCGGTAAAAGACCAGAATCAGGAGCAGGCTACTGTTTATTATTCCACTTTGCGCCATCTCACCAATATTCTGGGTCTGGTACAGCACAATGTCGACGAATTCTTAAAGTCTGATATTGGTCAGGAAGCTTTAGGCTTGTCTGAAGAGCAGATTGAAGATCTGATCCAGCAACGTAAAGATGCCAAAAAAGAGAAAAACTTTGCTCGTGCCGATGAAATCCGCCAGTCTTTATTAGACCAAGGGGTGGTGCTGGAAGATACCCGTCAAGGAACTGTATGGCGTCGTGCCGATTAATTCGACAGTTGAATCAATAGGGAGTTGACAGTTAGCAGAAACTCTCTATAATTCACTCCCATATTGCGGGAATAGCTCAGTTGGTAGAGCACAACCTTGCCAAGGTTGGGGTCGCGAGTTCGAGTCTCGTTTCCCGCTCCAAAATTCAAAAAACCCTGATCGGAAGATTGGGGTTTTTTATTGCCTACGCAAAATAAAAAGGAAAATCAGAACTGATTTACATAATGAAATTCTGAATATGGAAGAGCTTTCAGTCAGGGAAATTTCTAAACATTCTGTTTAAGTTTTATGAAAAGCTCTACATTTTGAAACCTGACATTTGCATAGATATGATAAAATTGCGAAAATTATTTTTTGCTAGACTGAGTCAACTCTGTATAGAGTTAAGGTAAACCTACTTTGAACCCACCAAATATGCCAAATCAAATAGACTTCCAGAAAGTTGCACTTGAAACCTTGCGTATCGAAGAACAAGCATTACAGATTTTAGCCACGCAGATCGATGAGCGTTTTAGTCAGGCATGTGAAATTATCTTGCAGTGCAAAGGTCGTCTGGTGATTACCGGGATGGGGAAATCCGGGCATATTGGCCGTAAGATGGCGGCAACTTTTGCCTCTACGGGTACGCCTTCATTCTTCATGCACCCGGGCGAGGCAGGGCATGGTGATCTTGGAATGCTAGTACCGGGTGATGTACTGATTGCCATTTCAAACTCAGGCAAAAGCGATGAAATCATGATGCTGATGCCTTTGATCAAGCGTCTGGAAATTCCTTTAATTACTATTAGCGGTGATGCCAAAGGTCCAATGCCACAAAATGCTGATGTGGCTTTAACTTTGGGTCATCTTCAAGAGGCCTGTCCGCTTGGTCTGGCACCGACTTCGAGTACAACGGCAACTTTAGCGCTGGGTGATGCACTGGCTGTCGCTCTTCTGGATGCACGTGGTTTTACTGCTGATGATTTTGCACTATCACATCCAGCGGGTGCCTTGGGTAAACGTTTATTGCTGCATGTAAAACATCTCATGCATACAGGTTCGGAATTGCCAAAAGTGTCACCAGATACACCGATGAATCAAGTTTTATACGAGATTTCAAATAAACGCCTAGGTTTAACCACAATTGTGGATCAAAATGATGTTCTGCTGGGTATTTTCACTGATGGTGACTTGCGCCGCCTGATCGACAAACAGCAAGGTTTTGATGTCAATTTACCGATTCAGGAAGTGATGACCAAAAATCCGCTGACGATTTCTCAGGAAGCGCGTGCTGTCGTTGCACTGGAAAAAATGAACGAACGTAAAATTAATCAATTTGTTGTGGTTAATGATGCCAATAAAGTCATTGGTGTAATTAGTATGCATGACCTGATTCAGGCTGGGGTAAATTAATAAATGGCATCTTATGTATTATTAGAGCAGGCACGTCATATTGAGGCACTGGTACTTGATGTAGATGGTATTTTAAGCGACGGTTTTGTCACATTGACCAATACAGGAGATGAGATCAAATCTTTTGATATCCGTGATGGACTGGGTATGAAGCTGGTACAGCAAGCCGGAATCAAAGTGATCATTATCACTGGGCGTCAAAGCAATATCGTACAGAAACGTATGTCGGATTTGGGCGTAGATCTGGTTTATCAGGGCCGCGAAGATAAAGGGACTGCTTTACGTGAAGCTTGTACTCAGCTCAATATCGACCCTGAATACTGTTTATACATGGGTGACGATTGGCCAGACCTGTCCGCCTTTGCGATTGCTGGCATGAAAGTGACTGTTCCAAACGGCCATGTTGAAGTACGTCGTCGTGCTGATCTGGTAACGCAGGCCTATGGTGGTCGTGGTGCGGTACGCGAGATTTGTGACATGTTACTGATGTCCAAAGGTAAGTACCAAGAGTTACTTGAAAAATATACTCGTGCGCCTTATTAATAAGTCATACATCCTGGATTAAGTACACCGCTTATGGACACTAGAGTTTTATATCTTACGGCTATTATCATTGCCGCAATAAGTGGTGGTTATTACTATTACAGCGGTAAGGGCAATAAGTTGCAGACTGATTCTGCACGTAGCATGACCTATTCTGCAAATAATATTAACTTAACCCAAACTGATGAAAAGGGCATGTTGTCTGTACGTGCCCAGGTCGACCAGCTTGAACAAAACCTGCAGCTAGAGACCTCAAGTCTCAAAAATCTGCAGGCGACGACCTATAAAGACGGTCAGGTTGATGCGACATTCTTTGCCAAACAGGGCAACGGTTATGATGACAATACAAAAGTTGTACTTTCTCAAGAAGTGCTGGCGACCAAGATCATGCAAAATGGAAAAATGCAGTTCCGTACCGAGGAGCTAACGGCTTTTCCGAAAACACGTGAAATTGAAACCGATAAAACCGTCATTGTTGAATCTCCACAGGCTGAATTTATCAGTCAGGGCCTAAAAGCCAATCTTAATGATGGTCAATACGAATTCTTTAATATTCGAGGAAAGTATGAACCAAATTCCTAGAGCTAAAATGATGAAAACTTTCCTTAAGCGCGCTGCGTTGTTAAGTCTGGTTGCATTGGGTTCAGCCACTGCCTTTGCATTGCCATCTGACCGTAACCAACCAATTACCTTATTAGCTGACCGTGCGACTTTTAATGAGCGTACCGGGGTCACGACATATTCGGGTAATGTCATCATTGAACAGGGCACCATGAAATTGCAGGCCAATTCAATTGTGGCGAATCTGAATAATAAAAAACAGATCAGCCTGATTACGGCAACAGGTAGCCCGGCTCAATTTCAGCAGAAAGTTGATCCTGCCAAAGGTTTGGCCAAAGGTCAGGCACAGAAAATTGTCTATAATGCGGAAACCGGTATTATTACCCTGTCTGGAAATGCCTACTTGCAGCAAGATGGCGCTAGTATCCGTGGTAATACGCTGAAATACAGCATGAATAAAGGCGATATTGAAGCAACAGGTACACCAAATAAAACCGGTTCAGCAGCAGGTCGTGTACAAATCGTGATTCCACCTTCATCTTCGAAATCCTTTCCGGGAGCACGTGATTAATGGCACAGACGCATCAGGTTCAAACTTTAACCATCAAGCATCTGGCGAAAAATTATAGTAAACGCTGGGTAGTCAAGGACGTTTCCTTCAGTATGGAAAGTGGGCAAATTGTTGGGCTTTTAGGGCCTAATGGTGCAGGTAAAACCACCAGTTTCTATATGGTGGTGGGTCTGGTGCGTATGGACAAGGGTGAAATCCATCTGGATGATCTGGATTTGTCGGACTTGGCGATGCATGAACGTGCGCGTAAAGGGATTGGCTATTTACCTCAGGAAGCTTCTATTTTTAGAAAACTAACCATTTCTGAAAATATTATGGCGATTCTGGAAACCCGTAAGGATTTAAGCAAAGCCCAGCGTCAACAACGTTTAGCCGAATTACTGGCAGACTTTAAAATTACCCATATTAAAGATTCATTGGGTATGAGCGTGTCGGGTGGTGAACGTCGTCGTGCTGAAATTGCCCGTGCTTTGGCGGCCGACCCAAAATTCATGTTACTGGATGAACCTTTTGCCGGGGTTGACCCGATTTCCGTAGGTGATATTAAAGATATTATTACCACGCTGAAAGATCGTGGAATTGGTGTATTGATTACCGATCACAACGTTCGTGAAACTTTGGCCATCTGTGAACATGCCTATATTGTCAGCGAAGGTTCAGTCATTGCTGAAGGCACGGCACAAGAAATTTTGGCCAATGAAATGGTACGTAAAGTTTATCTGGGTGATGACTTTACTGTATAGAAAATTTTCATTATCAGAAAGAACCCGCATTAAGACTTTAGTCGTCAAATGTGGGTTTTTTTTTACTTAAATTAAGACGAAAAAGCTATCTTTTTGTATGATTTGATATATTTTTAGGCTAAAACACGAAACATTCATTATTATGCAATTTAGGGTGCAGCACTTAAAAAAATGTTCAGGGGATAATAGATAAAAATAAGGGAATATGGATCACTCTTCTTTTACCTTTATCTGTGCCATTCGTACATGCAGAAAATTCACAGAATTATTTTAATAATATTAAAAGTGGATTAGGAAAACTGATTGCACCAGAGCCAACGCGATCTGCGCAAACGATTGATATTAGCTCACTCAGTCAGTACTCACTGGATACCTCAAAGGTGGCTGAACTGCAGCAGATTACTCGACCGCAGCAGGGACAATCTTCAATTCGGCCTATAAATGCTGATATTCCTGCAAAAATGAGTCTAATTGAGGCGGTTCATACAGCAGTTCAGCGTCGTCCGGAAATTGCCCAGAGTATTTCGTCTTTATCTGCATAGGCAGCCAATATTGATGTGGCCAAAGCAGCCTATTATCCGCAGTTATCTGGCGGTGTAGGTACTGGGGATTTGATCTCAGGTGAACGTGGATGTCAGGTAGTCTCTCTGAATGATACCCAGATGCTATATGACTTTGGCAAGATTAAAACCAATGTCAGTGTTGAAGAGGCGAGACTGGCAGAAGACCAGGCAAGAGTATTAGTGAGTCTGGATCAGGTTGCACTGGAAGTGATGCTATTATCCATGTCAAACGCTATCAGGAAATTACCAAGATTGCCGAACAGCAGATTCAGGGCATTGTACGAATTGCAGAAATTGCCAATTTACGTGCCCGCGCCGGAATTAGCACACAGGCTGATCCGGTTCAGGCGCAGGCTAATCTGGAAGCTGCACAATCTAACCTGATCGTGCAACAGACCCAGTTAAGACAATATCAGCAACGTCTCAGAACTTTATTGGGATTTGATGTCTCTGCAATTCAATGGGAAATTCCAGATCGTATCGTAACCCAGGCTGATCTTTATCAGGATCCTGAATTTACCCGGATTCCAAGCATGATCTTGGCACATTCAGGAGTAGATGTAGCCCGATTGCAAAAAGATCAGGCACGTTTAAGCCGTTATCCGACTATTAATCTGAAAGGTAGCTTAAGTCAGGCGGTTAATGGTCGAAATCCGAATAATAATGAAGATGATGGCTTTTATAATTCAATCATGATTGAAGCCAGCAGTAATTTTTATCAGGGGGGAGCTGTTCGGTCTCAGGCACGTGCTGCCAGTTATGCCGAAGAAGCTGCACGCGCACAGGTCAATACTGTCTATCTGGATGTACTGGATCAGGTTCGCTTAATCCGGGAACAGATTGAAAATAAACAAAGACAAATGGATGTCCTGGCTCAGCGCCGTGAAGCCACGCTACGAACCAAAGAGCTATATCAAGAACAATATAAATTGGGCACACGGACTGTAGTAGATTTATTAAACGCAGAATAGGCTATTCACAGCGCAGCACAGGAATTTGAATCAGCGCGCTATGACATCTATTCGGCGATTGTGCAATACATTCAGGTGATAGGTCGCACACGGGATATTTACGCGCTTAACCTTATTTCTATTCAGGGGTTTGAAGTTCAGCCATGAATACTACAATAAATTATCAGCCGTGGCTTCAGGCAGTTTTGAACATTGCCAAGCATTATCGGATCGAACCATCTGAGGAGCGGATTCGTCTGCAACTGGACTGGAACCAGCATCATGACATTGATGAAATGCTCAAAATTGTCAGCCGTCAGATGGGATTAAATGTCCGTAAAAATAAATTCGATAGCAGTTTGCTGAATCCCTGGCGTTTGCCCTTACTGGTTGAATTTGATAGCGGAGATGTTGGTGTTATTGAACGTATCGACACACAAGGCAATGTCAGTGTACAACTGAGTGGAAATGCTGGTTTATCGCAAAGTTTTACGATTGAGTAGTTAGAAACAGGTGCGGAGCATGTTTATATCCTGCGACCAGAGTCTTCTGTGCCGGATGCGCGTGTCGACGAATACATCAAGCCCTTTGAGAAAAACTGGTTCTGGTCAATTGTTTTGAAAGACTGGAAACGCTATATCGATGTGATGTTTGCCTCTTTAATCGCCAATATTTTGGCTTTGGCAACTATTGTTTTCTCGATGAACGTTTATGACCGTGTCATTCCTTCACAATCGATTCCCACTTTATGGGTGTTGGCCGGTGGTGTACTGATTGCGGCCATTTTCGAGTTTGTATTGCGGGTATCCCGTATTTATCTCTCCGACATTATTGGTAAACGGGCTGACCTGAAAATATCTGACCGGGTATTTGGGCATTCCTTAAGAATTAAAAACAGTGAGCGTTCCAAATCGACCGGAACGTTTATTTCACAGATTCGTGAACTTGAAGGTGTGCGTGAACTGGTCACTTCAACTACCGTGAGGGCAATTGCAGATCTGCCGTTCTTCTTCCTGTTCCTAGGAATCTTCTGGATTATTGGCGGTAACCTGTTCTGGGTCATGCTACTGGTAGTACCACTCATGATTCTTCCTGGGATTCTGGCACAGAAAAAACTGGCCAAGCTGGCACAGTTGGGAATGCGTGAGTCCGCAATCCGTAATGCCTTATTAGTTGAAGCCGTACAAGGGATTGAAGATATCAAGCTGTTAAGAGCTGAAACCCGCTTCCAGAACCAATGGAATCACATGAATGAAGTCTCTGCTGATGTCAGCATGCAACAACGTAAAATTGTTGGATTGATGACCGCATGGACTCAATAAATTCAGGGTTTAACCTTTGCCATTGTGGTCTTGGTGGGTGCATTTGCAGTGATGGATGGTGAGATGACCACAGGTGCTTTAGTTGCCTGTTCAATTTTGTCATCACGGATGCTGGCACCTATTTCACAAATCACCGGTGTCTTAGGGCGTTTACAACAAGCCAAAGTTGCTAAAGGCGGTCTGGATGAATTGATGAAAAAACCGGTGGACCAGCCAGATTATTCGCACCTGATTCATCGTCCGGCACTGGATGGGCATTATGACCTGAGTGGTGTGGTGTTCAAATATGGTGATGATGATCCCAAACCGAGTTTGATGATTCCTAGGCTGGAAATCAAGCCCGGGGAGAAAATTGCGATTCTGGGCCGTAATGGTGCAGGAAAATCGACCTTATTGCAGCTCTTGTCTGGGATGCAGACACCGCTACAGGGCAAGGTCAAGCTGGATGGGATTGATCTAACCCTGATTGACCCGTCAGATGTGCGGCGTGATATGGGCCTGCTCAATCAGAATTCACAACTCTTTTATGGCAGTATCCGTGAAAACCTGACTTTGGGTGCACCCTTGGCCACCGATCAGCAAATTCTGGAAGCCTTACAGATTACCGGCGCACTGGGATTTGTACAGGAGAAAAAAGAAGGGCTGGATCATATCATTTTGGAAGGCGGTGTCGGCTTTTCTGGTGGACAGCGTCAAGCCTTGTTATTGGCGCGGCTATTGATCCGTCAGCCAAAAATTTTACTGCTGGATGAACCGACTGCTGCTATTGATGATGTGTCAGAAAAGCAGTTGATTGATCATCTCAAAGGGTATTTAACCCATCGTACGATGATCGTTGCGACTCATCGCCGTGCGGTATTGGAACTGGTGGATCGTATTCTGGTGGTCAATGATGGCAAGATTGTCATGGATGGGCCACGGGATCAGATCCTGAATCAGTCGCAAGGCGGTAATAATCGGGTTGTGGGAGCAAGTGCATGAGTGAACTACAGCAACTAAAACGTTCCAGCAAGGTCAGCTTTCAGGAACCGCCCTTACCCAAATCAAGTGTCATCATCTGGATTATCGGCATTGGCCTACTGGTATTACTGACCTGGGCCTGGTTATTCAAATTGGAAGAAGTATCTACCGGTACTGGAAAAATAATTCCATCATCCAAAGAGCAGGTGATTCAGTCTCTGGATGGCGGTATTCTGACCACACTCAACGTCAAAGAAGGTGAGATTGTCGAGCGTGGGCAAGTATTGGCCCAGCTTGATCCGACCCGCTTTGAATCCAACGTCGGTGAATCAGAATCCTTACTGGTTTCGTCACGTGCCACTTCAGCCCGTTTACGTGCGGAAGTCACCGGCGCACCGTTGGTCTTTCCTGAAGAAGTGTTGAAATATCCAAAACTGGTTAAAGAAGAAACGGCCCTGTATCAGTCGCGTCGTGCCAATTTACAAGAATCCGTTGCAGGCCTGGAACAGGCTTTGTTACTGGTGCAGCAAGAACTGGAAATGACCGCACCATTGGTCGCCAAAGGGGCAGCCAGTGAAGTTGAAGTGTTACGTCTAAAACGTGAAGCCAATGACCTGCGTAATCAGATGAATGATATCCGGAATCAATATTATGTCCAAGCGCGGGAAGAGCTGTCCAAAGCCAATACCGATGTGGAAACTCAGCAACAGGTGGTACGTGGCAAGTCGGATACTTTGAGCCGGACTGTTTTTAAATCACCGGTTCGTGGTGTGATCAAAGAGATTGATGTGATGACGCTGGGCGGTGTGATTCCACAAAATGGCAAGTTGATGACCATCGTGCCACTGGATGAAAAATTACTAGTTGAAGCACGAATCTCGCCGCGTGATATTGCCTTTATTCGCCCTGATCAGGAAGCACAGGTCAAAATTAGCGCCTATGATTATTCAATTTATGGCGGGCTAAACGGTAAAGTGACCATGATTTCGCCAGATACCTTGCGAGATGAAGTTAAACAGGATCAGTTCTACTATCGTGTGTATTTCCGTACCGATAGTGACAAATTGAGAAATGCCGCCGGGCAGGAGTTTAATATCACACCAGGGATGGTGGCCTCTGTAGACATTCGTACCGGTGCAAAAACGGTAATGGACTATCTGATCAAGCCATTCAACAAGGCTAAAGAAGCATTGCGTGAACTTTAAATTTAAAAGTAATTAATAAAATTAAATTGAATCAAGCCTCTCGTGTAGAGAGGCTTTTTCTTTGCCCCATCAAAACAGGTATACTGCACAGGTGAAATTTGAATGCCTGAAGTTATGCCATTTACCATTGCTAGCCTTGTCAGTTTTGAGGAAGACATCAAAAAAAGCCGATTTCAGGCCTTTGCCACACCTATAGAAAATGAGCAGGATGTGAAGGATTTTCTGGAGGCCTACCGTGATCCGACCACCACTCATCAATGCTGGGCCTGGAAAATCGGTCATCATGTACGCTTTAATGATGATGGTGAGCCATCGGGTACAGCAGGTCGGCCGATCCTTGCGACTATTGAGGGCAATGAGCTAACCAATGTACTGGTACTGGTGAATCGCTGGTATGGCGGTATTAAACTAGGGACTGGCGGACTGGTACGTGCTTATGGGGGCTGCGCTGGACAATGTTTGCTATTAGCTGAAAAAATTGAACTGATTGAAAAGAAAAAATTCGAATTTGCCTGCCAGTTTAATGAATGGGCCATTTTTCAGTATGAGCTGAATCAGCAGGAGATTGATTATCAGGAAGAATATACGGCTGAAGGCGTACAGGTTCAGGCACAATTCCAGAAACATCAGATTGAACCTTTTGCTTTAAAAATTCAGGATGTCACTCGCGGTCGTGAACAATTAAAAATCATAGAAGAAGCCACAGATGATTGAACAAGATCCATTACTGAAATATCGCGAGCAGCATAAACATCGTCTGAACTATATGCCTTGGCTATATTGGTCCTTAAAACCGAAGAATCGTGGTTGGGCTGAAGCTTGGCAGAAAGAATATCAGACCTATCTAATGGAGATGGAAACAGTCGAGATTGGTGAAAACTGTTTTATTTCGCCGTTGGCACATATCTTCGCTGAACCGGGGCGTAAAATTATTATCGGGGATAATACCTTTATTGCGGCAGATTGTACGCTACATGGCCCTTTGGAGATCGGTAACGAAGTCGCCATCAATCATCACTGTATTCTGGATGGCGGTCGGGTAGGGATTACACTGCATGATCAGGTACGCATCGCAGCTTATTGTCATCTTTATGCTTTTGATCATGGGATGGAACTGGAGCAGCCAATTTATCAGCAGCCGGTCAGGTCTAAAGGAATTGAGATTGGTCGGGATGTTTGGCTAGGTGCCCACGTCGGCATAAAAGATGGGGTGAAAATTGCCGATCAGGCAATTATAGGTATGAATAGCATGGTCACGAAGGATATTGAAGCGCGTGCAATTGTTGCCGGAAATCCGGCAAAATTGATTCGATATCGGGATTAAAATAGTAAAAAAGGTGCTTGGAAAAAGGATTTATATCAAGCGCTTAATATTAGGTAAAGGTCTTATCACATCACATAAAAGTTAACATATTTCAATTCAAGCCTTACAGATTTCAGTGCACATTTACTAATGCTTGTGCTAATTTAAAAATAACTAAGAAATTTTATTATAAAAGAGAGGCTGAACATGAAACGTGTCATTGCCTGCATAGACTCCTCACCATGCACGAACGCGCTTGCAGATGCGGCTGCATGGATTGCCAAACAGACCGGCCGTGAACTGGTTTTATTACAGGTTCTGGATTATTACCCGGCCAGTTATCATCTTGGGGAAATTAGCGGTGTGATTGGCTTTGAAAGCAATGCCATGTTGCTTAAAGAGCTGGCTGAGCTGGAACAGAAGCAAAGTGAAATCGCACTCAGCTATAGTAATAATCTGCTCCAGCACATTTCGAACCGTATCTTTAAAGATTATGGCATCCGCACCACGCATATTCAGGAAAAGGGCGATTTTCTGGAACAAAGCTTTCAGATTCTAAAACCTGATGATATTGCAGTCATTGGATTACTCGGTGAACGTTCTGCCGAGAAAAACAAGCCAATCGGCACTAATGTAGAAAACTTTATCCGTGGTGCTAACTGTACAGTGATGACTGTAGGGGAACACTTCAGACCACCGACACGTTTTATCTTTGCTTATGAATATTCACCAACCTGTGTGAAGATGATGAAACGTATTGCAGAAAGTGATTTATTAAGACAATTACAATGTCATCTGCTTTATATCGGGGATCATGTGGAAATCCTGAATGAGCCTCTGCAATATTTGACAGAAGCAGGACTAGAGGTCGTTCCAGAATATCGCTATGGAGAAGTAGCTGAAAATATCCTGTCTTATCAGCAGGAACATGGGATTCAGTTAATTGTCTTGGGGGCATTCAGTCACAGCAAGATCCACCAGTTCTTCTTGGGCAGTATTGCGACAACGATTTTCCGCAATTCTAAAGTGCCATTATTGGTAGCAAAGTAAAAAGAGGATAACAAAAGCGGCAGAGACGTATTTTTTGATAAATTGTTACAGCTTGAATTAAAAATAACCAGAGTTATCCTCATATATTGTGGATAACTCTGTGGTTACATTCTGTAAGATGGTGTTATTTATCAGGAATACTTTATTGGCTGATTTTTGTTCTAGTCGTTTTATTTAACAATTGCGAGTGCAAAACCATCATGGCCTTTGCTACCGACGGTCTGTAAAGCAGTACAAGACAAGATACGTGGATGATTTTCCAGCGCTTTAAACATGTCACGAATGCCTTCAATACTTGGTTTTTTATTGTCCGGATTGATGATATCACCGGCACGAATCACATTGTCCAAGAAAATGATGGTACCGGAGTGAGAAAGGTTTAAGCTTAGCTCCAGATATTCTGGATAGCTTTGCTTATCAGCATCAATAAAAATAAAGTCAAAGGCTTCAGTATCTTCAGGCAGGGCACGAAGCACATCTGCAGCCCGGCCACATTTCAGCTCAATTTTCTGTTTTAACTGTGCACGATCAATATTTTCCTGTCCCATGGCAGCATGCGTGTCACGGCCTTCAATGGTCAGAATATAACCGTCTTCAGGTAGGGCACGAGCCAGCCACATGGTGCTATATGCAGCAAAGGTTCCCAGTTCCAGTACACGTTTGCACTTATTCATTTGGATCAGCATTTGCAGCAGCATTCCCTGATTAGACGCAACAGCCAGATGATCTGGAAAACCATGTGCAGCAGTATTTTCAAGAGTCTGATTCAGGATAGGATCTTCAGGAATTAAATGTGAATCAATGTAGCGGTCAATATCTGTCCACATTTGTTGCATAGTACTCGCACCTCTATTGTGATGCGTGCATTTTAAACTTTTCCGGGCACAGCGCAATTTATTGTTCTATATTCGCTGGTTTTTTCGGCTATACAAAGCCAAAAGTTGGCTTTGTATAGGAAATGGAATGACTTAGTAATTACACATTGATGAGCGACGGCTTAAATCCGGACCCCAAGTACGATAACCTTGAGTATCAATATGGATTTGGCCAGAGGCATATAAACCGAGCCCCATATTCAGGCTTTGTCCATGTTGTAACCAGAATTGGCACAGTTTGAACTTGGTATTTTCAATTGCTGCATAATCCTGAGCCTGTGGGTACTCAGGTCCGATCCGGAAATCAATTGCCGAGTTAAACAGGTGACGTGAAGAATTGGCTCCACCGGCACACTGATTTAAAGGCAGGTCACGATAAACCGAAGTGACTTCAAAATCAGTCAGCACATTGGCTGCAACCAGATATTTAAAGACACGTAAGGTCGGCACCTGATTTGACCAGAGCTCACGGCTTGGAATCATGTATTGCGATCGACCACATTTAGCCCAATCCCGTGCAGTACGCATTAGCTCAAAGCTTGGAATAATATTCCCGACTCCTTGCTGGGCCAAAAAGTTTTCATATTCACGTACAAGAGACAGGTTATTCAGTGCTGATACCCAGTGAGTATAGACATAAGGAACCGGTTTAGGCTGTGGTTTATGATTGTACTGGACTCGTTCTTCTGGGATGTAAATCCTTTTATCTGGAGTTACCTTACCAGACTGTTTTGTGGTGGTAGCACATCCTACAAAGACAAGCGGGATTATACAAACACTCAATAACCCCTTTATTAAATGCTTCATTAATAGCAATTCGGATATTTATAAAATAGCGCTATTTTAGTCCACTTTTACGGAGAAAATCAGGATAAATTGCAATGAAATGTGTGGATGGGGTATAAAAAAAGACCAGTCTATGCTGGTCTTTTTTTAAGATTTGAAAAATTATTTTTCAAGATATTGTAATTTATCAGTTTTACCATTCCACTCTTCACGGTCAGCAGGTTGCTCACCAATTTGAGTGATGTTCGGCCATTTTTGAGACAGTTCAGCATTTAGCTCGATAAAAACTTCTTGGCCTTCCGGTAACTCATCTTCAGAGAAAATTGCATTCGCAGGACATTCAGGCTCACATAACGCGCAGTCGATACACTCGTCCGGGTTAATCACAAGGAAGTTAGGACCTTCATAGAAACAGTCTACAGGGCAAACTTCAACACAGTCTTGATATTTACATTTAATACAATTTTCAGTGACAACGAAGGTCATGGCGACAGCTACCTAAAAAATATGGTTCTAATGACGAATACCGTATTTTAGGCAAAAATAGAGGGAACAAACAATTCCTTTTATTGATATTTGTTATATATAGGGCTGTTAAATTTGAAAAAACTGCGATGATTTGAGGAAAGGCTCAGGGAATGAGAATCATCATCAGCTAAGCCCTATGCAGGATAGGGCTTAGGAGTGATTTTAACTTGGCTGTTTCATGAGATCTTTAAGAGCATAAAGTTGCTGTAATGCTTCACGTGGACTCAAATTGTCGACATCAAGGTCTTCTAATAATTCAAGCGCTGCTGAAGGCTTTTCAATCTCGATGACTTTTTCAATGATTTCAGGCATCGCGAACAGATCATGCTGTGGACTTTGCGGTTTGGCCTGATGCTGCTTTTCCAGAATCTTCAAACGATGTTGAGCTTCTTTAATTACAGCCGCAGGAATACCTGCCAGTTTAGCCACCTGTAAACCATGACTCTGACTAGCTGGACCATGTTGGACTTTATGCAGCAGAATCAGGTTGCCATTTAGTTCTTTGGCTGTGACATGGTAGTTATCAATGCCTGATTCTTTATCCAGTTCGGTCAGCTCAAAATAATGTGTTGCGAACAGACATAGACATTGAATCCGTTTAGTCAGATCCAGCACACAAGCCCAAGCGAGTGATAGTCCGTCATAGGTACTGGTTCCACGACCCACTTCATCCATCAGAACCAGAGATTGACTGGTAGCATGATGCAGAATTTGCGAAGTTTCCGTCATTTCCACCATAAAGGTTGATTTGCCAGTCGACAAATCATCTGCAGAGCCAATCCGGGTAAAGATTCGGTCAATTGGACCCAGTGTTGTCGATTGCGCTGGCACATAACTACCGCAATAAGCCAGCAGGGCAATTAGGGCAGTCTGGCGCATAAAGGTGGATTTACCACCCATATTTGGACCGGTAATAATGGCCATACGGTGCTGATAATCCAGCTGGGTATCATTCGGAGTAAATGCAGTCTTGCTTAAAGCTTCCACCACTGGATGACGGCCGGCAACGATTTTCACACCAATTTCAGGGCTGAATTTTGGTCGTGCCCAATTGCGTAAACGTGCTTGATGCGCAAAGTTTGCCAACAGATCGATCTGGGCAATCGCACTGCTCATCATCTGTAGATTACCAATATCCTGACGCAGTTCATCCAGCAATATTTCGAACAGCATTTTTTCACGAGCAAGCGCACGGGATTCGCTAGACAGCACTTTATCTTCAAAAGCTTTTAGTTCAGGCGTGATATAACGCTCGGCATTTTTCAGTGTCTGACGACGGATATAATGTTCAGGTGCCTGTTCAGCTTGTGCACGTGTAAGTTCGATATAATAACCACTGATACGGTTATAGCCGATTTTCAGGGTAGGAATGCCGCTTTGCTCCCGTTCCTTAATTTCCAGATCAATCAGGAACTGTCCAGCATGATCACGGATTTTACGCAGCTCATCCAGCTCGGTATCGAAACCTTCTGCAATGACATTGCCATCACGTAGCAGTACCGGTGGATTTTCAACGATAGCGGACATCAGGCGCTGATGCAGACCATGAAAATCGCCCAGTTCTTGATTCAGCTGCTGTAATAATTTCGAATTCTGCTGACTTAACAGTGGTTGTAATGCATGGCGTAAAAATGGAATCTGTGCACAGGCCTGACGTAATTGAACCAGATCGCGTGGACGCGCACTGCCTAAAGCGATACGGCTGAGTACACGTTCAATATCACTGATTTCTTTTAAGACCAGACGGACTGGCGATTCATGGAAACCTTCAAGCAATACCTGTGTGGCATCCAGTCGCTCATCCAGAATCGCAGTATCACGAAGCGGTTGCATCAGGGTGCGGCTAAGCAGACGGCCACCCATAGCGGTCTGACAGTCATTGATCAGCTGGAACAATGAAGTGCCATGCTCAAATAAAGGCTCAATTAGCTCAAGATTACGACGGGTGACTGGATCCAGTGCAATAAAGTCTGAACTTTGTTCCAGTTGAATGGTTCGGATATGCGGTAAAGCTGTTTTTTGAGTTTCTTTGGCATAGTGAATTAATGCAGCCGCAGCAGCTTTGGCCAAAGGCAGATGATCAATTCCGAAACCTGAAAGTGTGCTCACTGCAAACTGGTCGCATAATGTCTTCTGAGCATTGTTCTGGTTGAAGTCAACATTCGGGCGTTTGCTGATCGGAACATCTAGCTGTTGTTTTAAGTGTTCTACCAGTGCCTGATCTTGCAGATTTTCATCAATCACAATTTCGCTAGGCATCAGGCGTGCCAACTCAATGGCTAACTGACTTAAGTCATAATCGATTTGCTGGACTTTAAATAAACCGGCACTCAGGTCAAGAAGTGCAATTCCGATTTGTTGCTGGTGAACACACAGAGCAACCAGGTTGGAGGTTTGATGAGCACCTAATAAGGCATCATCGGTTAAGGTTCCAGGAGTAATGATTCGGACGACACCACGTTCAACTGGGCCTTTACCAGTCACTTCACCGATCTGCTCGCAGATCACCACCGTTTCGCCTTTTTTCACCAGACGAGCCAGATAGCCTTCAGCAGCATGGAAAGGTACACCGGCCATCGGAATTGGCTGGCCATTGGCTTTACCGCGATGGGTCAGGGTAATGCCTAAAATTTTGGCGGCCTTATGGGCATCTTCAAAGAACAGTTCATAGAAATCACCCATCCGATAAAACATCAATGAGTGTGGATGCTGCATTTTGACCGACATGTATTGCTGCATCATGGGCGTTAAGCTAGAGAGATCAGCCACAAGTTCTGAACTGGTCATTAAGAAAAAATCCTTTAAATATATAAAGCAAAACCTGAATCTTTTTCCGAAACACTATCCTCGGAAAACCTGGAAAATAGCCTAAGCTAAAATCCTGTAAAGACCGGTTTGAATGTCAAAAATAATTGCCTCAAGTCTAACAAATTTAATTTTTAGAAAGAAATATAAATCCGCAGGAATCTGTATTTAGACGGACTTAGTCGATATAAAGCATAAAAGGGTATTGATACATGGGTTGCCCATAAAAAAGCCACCGATTGGCAGCTTTTTTATGTCTTTCATCTGTCCCGTCCTGAAATAAGTT
>NZ_DJBE01000023.1:0-22436 GCF_002429925.1 Acinetobacter sp. UBA5984 | reverse complement strand
AAACAAGTGGGACCACCTCTCTAGTATTTACATGCCTATGAAGAATATTTAATCCAATATTAACCAGGAATATCTATTTAAATACAAATAGAACAGTGGGTTAATTTTTTAAAAAAGTCGCTCTTGGTGTAATACAGTCATAGGCTTATGTAGGGTAGCAGGTGATATGTCATCTAACTCATTAAGCTGAACAGATCGTGGGCGGCCAATACACGCTAAGCAAAACTAAAATTGCAGAGCATGACCATCTTTTACTGAATAGAGCTGCAGACGAGGAAAATCCTCTAGAGTCGATGGATATTTATCTATTGATGATTTTACTAATTTGAAAAGTTGAGGCTGTTGTTTAACATCTAACTTTTTTGCAAATCTTGTCCAAGTAAGTGCCAAAATTTGGCAGGAAATAAATCATTCAAATTATTTCACATTCAATAATTGATCCCACTTGAAGTAGTTTTGAGTTAGCCGATCTCTTGACATGTTCCAGGTTCTATTCGGTAACGTACTTGCTCCTAAAGCCAGCTTGGTTTTGCCAAACTTATGATGGATTTCCTCAAGTGAATCCATCAGGTTATTGTCTAAGCTTATTTGCTTCATGTCAGTGAACAGGTCATAAATATGGGAAGCTTTAGGCTCCAGGCACGTCAAGATCACGCCACATTTCTTAAAGGCAATATCTTTGGTATACAAGTCATCAATCATCGTGGTAGCAATTTTAGAGAACACTAACAGGTTGTCAGTAGGTTCTTGTAAAGTCACTGCAGCTGACTTGCTGTAATAAGGTCTATACGTGTCAAACGGGTTAGATTGTACGAAGCCAATTATATAACCACACAATAAATTTTCACCTCTTAAACGAGTAACTGCATCTTGCACATAGAGGCTCATAGCTTCTTTTAAGTCGTCAATATGGTAAATCCTTTGTCCAAAAGAACGGCTTGCAACAATCTGCTTTTTTGGTGCCCGCGTATGCTCTAGCTCTATACATGAAACACCCTGCAATTCCAGTAATGTCCTATGCATGACGATAGAAAACTGATCTCTGATCATCAGAGGCGAAGCCATAATGAAATCCATGACTGAGTGTATCCCCATGCTGTTGAGCTTTTGGCTGTGCTTCCTGCCAACTCCCCAGATTTCACTCACTTCTATAGCTTGGTACAGATCTTCAGCAGAGCAAGGATCCATTGAAACTAGGTTGCATACACCGTTCAGATAAACATTCTTTTTCGCAATGTGGTTTGCTAGTTTTGCTTCTGTCTTAGATCTGCCAATGCCAATACATACTGGTAAACCAAGCCAAGAAAAAATACGCTGACGAATGTGCTGGGTATAGTCAGTTAAGTCGTAATTTCCCGCATGGGCTGTCAGATCGAGAAAACATTCATCAATAGAGTAAATCTCCTGTTCTTTAGGAGAAACAAAGTCGGACAGGACTTTCATGAATCTGCGTGACATCTCTGCATACAGGGCATAATTGCTAGAAAGCACTTGGACCTGATGCTGTTCAACGATGTCCTTGATCTGAAATAGAGGAACACCCATCTTAATGCCTAGGTCCTTGGCCTCTTGAGAGCGGGCTACAGCGCAGCCATCATTATTAGACAGGACAATTACTGGTTTATCTTTTAGACCAGGGTTAAAGATGCGCTCACAACTCACATAGCAATTATTAATGTCTACTAAAGCGTAGATTTTCTGAGAATATATGGTCATTGGGCAGGAAACCAATAAAGAAATTAACGATTTCTAAATGACTTAATGACAAAAGTAACCACACCCCAAATCACCATTTCCTGGCCATCTTGCAGATGAATGTCTGAGCAATCTGGATTTTCAGCTTTAAGCCAACGATAATTATTTTCGATCATTAAGCGTTTTACAGTGAAATCATTGTCGATCAGTGCAATCACGATGTCTTCATGTTTGGCGTCAATACTTCGGTCTACAATCAGTTCATCATCAATCTCAATACCTGCATCTCGCATAGAAAGTGAAGCGACTTTCACCACAAAGGTTGCTGCTTCATTTCTAATCAAGTGTTCATTCATGTCTAGAGTTTTATCTACATAGTCTTGGGCAGGGGATGGAAAGCCAGCAGCGATTTTCTCAGCGGCTAAAGGAATTTTCATGTAGGTGGATGACTCTACAACAGAGATTGAAGCAATATCATTAAAGCACGGTGAACCGTACCGGGTTTGTCGGAGACCAAACTTTCTGAGATGAGACGCATTGCTTCTCAAGACGTAGCGAAGCGTAGTGATCCGATGAAAAAAGTAAAATATACCCCCTGAAATCAGATAGAGCGGTTCAATTAGAACTAAACCCAACTATCGCAACACTGAGCTCTGGAGAATCTCGTCGTTTCTTAATTGCGTCGTAATGATGATCATGAAGATAAAATCAAAAAATACAGATTTTTGTGTAAATCCTGAGTAGAATTCGACTTATTTTTTCTGCAGTAAAAAAGCATGGCTTCTCACTATGCTGCTTTGCAAGGACGTTTTATGCTCGCGCTAGATATACAACATGTTCGAATGAAACAACACGCCACTGATAAGGCACAAGCGTTGCAATGTCTAGTCGATATCTTAGTCGAAGACCAATTGGTTACACCTGATTATATTCATGGGTTGACCGTGCGCGAACAACAAAGTGCAACGTATTTAGGGCAAGGAATTGCCATTCCGCATGGGACGCCTCAGTCTCGCCAATGTATTTTAAAAACTGGTATTCGTCTGGCACACTTTCCTGAAGGAGTTGTTTGGGACGGTGAAAATAAAATTTATTTAGCAGTGGTGATTGCTGCGAAATCAGATGAGCATTTGCAAGTCTTACAAATTTTGACGCGAGCTTTAATTAATGATGTCGCTGATCAAGTGAAACAGGCTCAATCTGCAGAGCAAATTATCGCATTATTACAAGCCCAACCCGCATCTTTGGCATTGCATGAAAATTTAATCGCCACCCAAGTTCCCGCACTTGATGTAGAAGATTTAATTTGGCAGGCAACACAGTTGCTGAAACAGCAAAAAATGGTGGAGTGTGGTTTTCTGTCGGGTTTAAACCTAAACAGCATGATTCATTTAGGGGAGGGGGTCTGGTCGATCACTTCTAACCAGCATGTTTTGAGCCCAGCTGTAAGTTTGGTAAAAGCGGAACAGGTTTTAAGCCATCAGCAGGAAATGCTCAAGACTTTGGTGTGTATTGCCAGTAATGAGCAACTGGATATGCAACGGTTTCAACGGTTAATGGATATTTTGTTTGATACTGAACAAGTTCATACCCTCAACCAAGAGCAAGATAGTCACCAGTTGGCGCAGTTAATTGGTGCTGAACTGATTCCTGATTGGCCATCTCGTCGTATTGTCTTAGCTAACGCTCATGGTCTACATGCACGTCCCGCGACACACTTGGTCAATATGACCAAGAAATTTGCAGGGGATATTCTCGTTGCTGTAGATGAGGGGGCTTACGTTTCGGCAAAAAGTTTAACCAAATTATTAGCCATGGGGTGTCGTCGTGGTCAAACTCTGACTTTTATTGCACAACCCGATACCGATGCTGTAGCAGGCTTAGAACAGATTATTGATGCAGTTCAACAAGGTTTAGGAGAAGAAGTTGAAGCTGTTGACCTTGTATCTCATCAGCATAGCAGTAGTGCCCCAGTCGTAAATAATTTGGAATTAATGCCTTTTGAATCACATGGCGATACGGGTAGCTGCGGTATTGCGGCATCAACTGGCCTTGCTTTTGGTCCTGCACATGTGGTGAAGCCACATGAATTTAGTTATGAACGTCGCGGACAGAGTTTTAAAGCTGAGAATGAAAAGCTTGAAATTGCACTTCATCAGGTGAAAAATAACTTACGTCAATTCATTGCACATACTGAATCTACTGCCATTAAGCAGATATTCATGGCACATTTGGAAATGCTGGATGATCCAGACCTCCTCCAAAGTGTACAACGCGGTTTAAAGCAAGGGTTGTCTGCTGCAGCAGCTTGGCATGATCATATTGAAGTGGCTGCTACCGCACAGGCTGCACTTAGCGATCGTTTACTGGCAGAGCGTGCGGCTGATTTAAGGGATATTGGTGAGCGTGTTTTGGCTGCTTTGTGCGGTGTGGCCGATGTCACAGAACCCGAGCAACCTTATATCTTAATTATGCATGATGTTGGCCCGAGTGATGTAGCGCGTCTGAATAAAGATCGTGTTGCAGGCATTTTGACCGCGGTTGGTGGAGCGAGTGCCCATAGTGCTATTGTGGCACGTGCTCTGGCTATTCCAGCAGTCGTAGGTGCGGGTGTAGCTGTTTTAAATATTGAGAACCATGCCACAGTGCTAATTAATGGGGATAGTGGTGAGTATGTGGTCTCACCCGAGCAAAATCAGATTGATCATGCCATTGCAGAGCGCCAACGCCAGCGTGAGTTGCGAGAACAAGCGGAACAGCATTGTTTAGAACCTGCCATCACACTGGATCAACATCAAGTTGAAATCGCAGCCAATATTGGCAAAGTGGGCGCTACGATACAGGCTGTGGCCGATGGGGCAGAAGCAATTGGTTTGCTACGCACAGAATTGGTCTTTATGTCACACAGCAGTGCGCCTGATGAGGCTACACAGGAAGCCGATTATCGGGTGGTGTTAGATGCTTTGGCGGATCGTCCATTAGTGGTACGTACACTTGATGTGGGCGGGGACAAACCTTTGCCGTATTTGCCTATTGAAAAGGAAGAAAATCCATTCTTGGGCTTACGTGGTATTCGTCTGACTTTACGTAAGCCAGAGTTGTTACGTCAGCAATTGGTTGCTTTACTTAAAGCAGCAGATAATCGCCCATTAAGAATTATGTTTCCGATGATTGGGCGGGTTGAAGAATGGCGAGCGGCAAAAGCAATTTTGGATGAGGTTCGCATACAGCATCCATGTGAAAACTTACAAGTCGGTATTATGATTGAGGTTCCTGCGGCAGCATTGTTGGCTCCAATTCTTGCTCAAGAAGTTGATTTTTTTAGTATTGGAACCAATGACTTGACTCAATATACTCTGGCGATTGACCGTGGTCATCCACTGTTGTCTGCTGAAGCTGATGGTTTACATCCGAGTATTTTGTTATTGATTGATCAAACTGTTCGGGCAGCACATCAGCATGGTAAATGGGTGGGCATTTGTGGTGAATTGGCTGCTGATCCAAAAGCTGTGCCTGTATTGATAGGCTTGGGCGTGGATGAGTTGAGTATGTCGAGTACCAGTATTCCATTGGTGAAGGCGCAAATTCGTGGTTTGAACTATATAAATTGCCAACAGGTCGCTCAGCAAGCCTTAAGTTGTGACAGTGCAACTGCCGTACGTGCATTGGTGGAGTAATTACGAATGGCTAAGATATTAAGCATTACTCTGAATCCTGCAATTGACCTCACCGTGCAATTGGATCAACTAAAAGTTGGCGAGGTCAATCGTCAGTTAACGGCCCAAAGCCATGCAGCAGGTAAAGGCTTAAACGTGGCACAGGTCCTTAAGGATTTGGGACATGAACTGATTGTGAGTGGCTTTTTGGGGCAAGACAACCGTCAAATTTTTGACCATCATATCCAGCAAGAGCAATTTGATAACCAATTTATTTATGTTGCAGGTGAAACACGACAAAACATTAAAGTTGCAGAAGCTTCTGGTCAGATGACTGACATCAATGGCAAGGGCTTTTTTGTAGATACCTCAGCAAAACAACAACTATGTGAACGTTTATCTCAACTGATTTTAGAAGTTGATGTGATTGTGATTGCTGGCAGTTTGCCACAAGGGTTTTCTGCAGAAGAGCTTTCGACACTGATTCTATGGTTACAGTCTGCTGGTAAAAAAGTCGCAGTAGATACCAGTGGTGTTGCGTTGAAAGCAGCAATTGCTGCCCATCCTTGGTTGATTAAGCCTAATACAGATGAGTTGACGGAAACCTACCATTTGCCAGCAGAAACGTTTGCAGAACAGCAGCATCTTTTTGCCAGTTTAAATAGTCAGATCGAACATATTGTGGTCTCGATGGGTGAAAACGGAGTGAACTGGCTTCACCGCACGCAACCCCTGCATGCTACTGCACCGAAAGTCACCGTCCAAAGTACGGTGGGTGCGGGAGATTCCTTGCTGGCAGGTATGATTCATGGCTTGTTGAGTTCAACTTCCCCAGAAGAAACATTGAAAACAGCAACCGCAATTGCGAGCAACGCTGTGACCCAAATTGGGTTTGCCCTTCCAGACTTTGCTGTTATTGAAGATTTGAAATCGCAAATCTCAGTCCAATCATTGAGTTAATACGATGCAAGAGATAAAACATATTTTATTTGTGCCACATAGTCCCGAGCAGCCGATTAATGCAGTGATTTTGGCCAAAAAACTCTCCAAAGCAGCGACAGCACTTGGTATTTCCAATGATGTGGCGACATCAGTCGAGCATCTCGATTTATCAAATGTTATTGATACAGTTGTTTTTGTTGGACAGAAGTCGGTAGATGCGGATCAACTGCGTGACAAGGTTGTGAAAGTCATTGGTTTGAATAACGCACAACACGATGCGATCATGCTTTTGCAACAAGTTCTTGAGCATTCAGATGCTTTAGATGAAACTACTGCAGCCAATGTAGGGATTACACGGTTTGTCGCCATTACAGCATGTCCAACTGGTGTTGCGCATACGTTTATGGCGGCCGAAGCCTTACAACAGGGTGCAGTAAAGCACGGTTATCAGATTGATGTTGAAACCCAAGGATCGGTTGGGGCTAAAAATATTTTATCGGCAGAAAGTATTGCCAAAGCAGATGTGGTGATCTTAGCAACGGATATTGAGGTCAATACAGATCGCTTTGTAGGCAAACGTGTATATCGCTGCAGTACAGGATTTGCCCTTAAGCAAACGGATAAGACTTTTGCAAATGCAATTGCTGAGGCCAAAGTGCTTGAAACGGGTAAGCAAACAGCCACTAAGACAGAAAATGAAAACAAAGAAAAAACTGGAATTTATAAACACCTTTTAACAGGGGTATCTTTCATGCTGCCGATGGTGGTGGCGGGCGGTTTGATCATTGCCATCTCGTTTATGTTTGGCCTCAATCCTGTTGAAGGAAGCTTTGCCGCATCCTTAAAGCAAATAGGTGCTGCAGCATTTACTCTTATGGTACCTATGCTGGCAGGTTACATTGCTTATTCTATTGCGGATCGTCCGGGTTTAACTCCAGGTTTGATTGGCGGTTTACTTGCCACACAATTAGAGGCAGGCTTTCTCGGTGGATTAGTTGCAGGTTTTATTGCAGGTTATATTGCGTTATTTTTATCGAAGCAGCTTAAACTCCCAAGTAGCTTAGAAGCATTAAAACCAATATTGATTATTCCACTATTGGCCAGTTTAGCTGTTGGTTTAATCATGATTTATGTGGTTGGACAGCCTGTTGCACAATTGTTTGAATTACTCACACACTTCCTTGCCAATATGGGGACGACCAATGCCATGATCATGGGGATTATCCTTGGGAGTATGATGTGTATTGATGTTGGAGGGCCAATAAATAAAGCGGCTTATGCCTTTACGGTGGGCTTACTTACGTCACAAACATACGGACCGATGGCGATTACCATGGCTGCGGGTATGGTACCGCCATTGGGTATGGCAATTGCAACTTTTCTGGCAAAGTATAAATTTACCAAACCTGAGCAAGATGCAGGGAAGGCTGCTGTAGTTCTGGGCCTATGTTTCATTTCGGAAGGTGCTATTCCGTTTGCTGCCAAAGACCCGATTCGAGTGCTTCCATGCGCGATCGCAGGTGGTGCTGTAACTGGGGCTTTGGTTGCATTATTTAAATGTGAACTAGTCACTCCGCATGGCGGTGTAATGGTGCTGATCATTCCGAATGCGATGAATTATCCATTAAAATATTTATTGGCGATTGCGATTGGAAGTGTGGTGACTGGTGTAGCTTATGCCGTGATAAAACAACGGTTAGAATAAGCCCTTCATAGAAGCTTTGTGAAAGCTATTTAGTGCAATAAATGAATATTATGCTCAATCCAATTTGGATCAGTTGGAGAGTCTCTGCTTGAATTTGTCCAGGTAGTAGGTCATGAGCGATATTGCTGAACCGGATTGCAACCTTACAAATCGAGCCAATAATTTCATCAACTTCTTGGACACAAAGTTCCGCTTCCTGAGTACCAAGTTTCACAAGAGCTTGTCGAGGAATATTCAGTGCCTCACCCATGATATCCATTTGATGTGCAGGAAAGTTCTAAACCTCTACTGATCGCTTCTGCACTGTATTCAAAGGCGATTAATGGCCGACCTGTGATTGCGGTTGAGGAGACCAATGTACCCCAAAGCCAATATTCACCCCATCCATTGTAGTAAACATTAAGTTTTTGAGCATGGATTTATTTCCTTTTGATACGTTGGCGAGCACTACTGTTCTGAAATGACAGCTTTGTCCGTTATAATTGTATAAACATTTTTGGTTTCTGGTAATTATGTCCTCATTGATCAATTTTCTATCTCGCTTTAGTACTGCAACTCTTCAGCGCAGTCTGAGCTATGCTAAACACATTGATAGGGAAACGATTGAATTCTTTGAGGACAAAGACGGGGTTACGATGTATGCCCAAATTGAAGGGACAGATTATTACGATACTGCAATTACCTATAATCCCCAAAAAGACCGTTTAATCGATGACGATTGCACTTGTCCGGTTGGATATAACTGTAAACATGCTGCTGCTTTAGCGCGGTTATTCTTTCAAGAATATCGTCAGGAATTTCAGCAGCGTTATGCTGACTCTCAATCCCCGCAGGGAATCGCAAAACGCCAACGGGGGGATGATCAGGCGCAGCGCTGGTTGAATGATTTTAAACGGTATTTACAACAGACTGAACCAGAGCAATCTGTCAAAACAAACAATTATTTAATTTACCTGCTAGATCAGTCTGTCAGCTTAAAGAAATTGACAGTTGATGTTCAGAAGGCCAGACGCAATAAAAATGGCTCAATTGCGGGGGAAAGTTATTATACCCAATATGAAAATATCACCAGAAAGCATCTGACTTTACCTGAACAAAAACGACAATTATTTAACCAGATTTATTATTATGCCAAAATAAACAGTGACGAACGCTTTTATCAAAGCAATCTCGATATCTCCAGCATTTTATTGGAGCATTTCAAATCTTTTATTCAAAGTGGCGATGTGTACTGGCAAAAAAAGAGCCATACTGCACTTCAATGGTCAGAACAAGGCTACAACATCGAATTTAGATGGGAACAAGGGGCTAAACAACAGACAGAGCATTTAAACATTGAATTGGTCAATGGTGATATTCGACTCGATTTGAAATTAAATCCACATATTCAGATTCTCGCGAGCCAGCCACCGTGTTATGTGGATATTCAACAGAACACGGTGGGCCAGTTATATGGTGAATATACGGCAAATCTTCTGTACCATTTTTTACAGATGCCTGATCTTCCATCTATGCTCTTGCCAGAGTTTGAGAAACTGACTCATCAATATTCAGACGTGAAAAATCTACCTCAGCCCGAGTCTATTCAGCATATTGATGTCCTTGAGGGAAGTCCCCAGCCAATTTTACGCTTCGGTGTTTTAGATAAATTTGATTGGAAATGGGAAGAGTCTGTTTGTGCCGAAATTGAATTCTCCTATGTAGGCGGACGAATAAAAGCAGGTACATCAGGTGACAGTTTTATTGGTGAGCAGCATGGCAAAATGGTGCGACAGCTTCGGAACTTAGTTCAGGAACAACAGTCAATCCAGCGTTTACAGCTATTGGTCGAATCACTGAAGTGGGTGAAAGATCTTAATTATTACCAGCAATTAAAACTGGATAAACAACGTCTTGATTCTATGGTTTTTGCGTTCTATGGAGACTGGATCAAACAGCTGATGCCCATCAATCAAATTGAATTGATTGGATGGCAGATAGAGCATCTGGAACACAGCCCATTTAAGCTGCAATATGTTGAAAATTTAAATATTTCCATCACTGAATCTGAAAGCCAACAAGACTGGTTCAATATCGGGGCGACCGTTCAGGACAGTGCAGGCAATAGCTATGATTTACTCGATGCACTTGTGGCTTTGGTGAAAGAACAGCCTGATTTACTTGATCCACGGATTTTTGGTCATCTGAATGACAGTCACATTTTCACCCTGAAAACTGCAGCGGATCAACCAGATTTGGCTTTATCCGCAAAGGACATTAAGCCGGTATTGTTGCATCTGCAGAGCATTTTACAGCAAGAAGAGCGTAGCATAGATCGCTATGATGCGAGTCAACTATTAGAATTACAACATCATCTGGGGATGGTGTGGCAGGTCAGTAATCGCCTGCAGCAATTTGCGCAGAAATTCAAACAAGGCTATCAGCAACAACTGCCGACACCACAAGGTTTTCAGGGGGAATTACGTCCATACCAGCAGCAGGGCCTAGGCTGGTTACAGTTTTTAAGGGAAACCCAGCATGGCGGGATTCTGGCGGATGATATGGGTTTGGGTAAAACAGCACAAACTTTAGCCCACTTACTCATGGAAAAGCAGGCTGGTCATTTGCAGGACAGACCCGCCTTAATTGTTGCACCCACATCGCTGATGCATAACTGGTTCAAAGAAGCGGAAAAATTTACCCCTGAGCTCAAGGTACTGCTGCTACAAGGCCCCGACCGCCATCAGTATTTTGAGCAGATTTCACACTATGATATTGTGTTAACCACCTACCCGCTCTTGGCGAGAGATGAAGAGCAACTGAAGCAATATGAATATCATCAACTCATTCTGGATGAAGCGCAGAATATTAAAAATCCGCGTGCCAAAGCTGCACAGGTAGTACGGCAATTAACAGCGCGACATCGTCTATGTCTAACTGGTACACCTATGGAAAATCATTTGGGTGAGCTGTGGGCACTATTTTATTTTCTAATGCCAGGATTTTTATATTCACAAGAAATCTTTAATAAAAAGTACCGCTATCCTATTGAAAAACGCGGTGATCAGCAGTTAAGGCAAAAGTTGGTAAACCGCATTAAACCCTTTATTTTACGTCGCTTGAAAACTGACGTTGCCAAGGAATTGCCTGAAAAAACCACGATTGAAGTCAATATTGACATGAATGAGCAGCAATCCAAGCTATACGAGGCTGTTCGCGCCACGATGCAGGCAAATATTCAGAAAATTGTGGCAGAAAAAGGCTTTAAGCGTAGTCAAATCCAAATTTTAGATGCCTTGCTGAAGCTGCGTCAGGTCTGTTGTCATCCTAGCTTGCTGAAACTGGATTCAGTTAAAACCGGGCAGGCGTATTCTGCCAAACTTGAACAGTTGATGGATATGGTTGTTCCAATGGTGGAAGAGGGACGAAAAATTCTTATTTTCTCTCAGTTTACCTCAATGTTGGAACTGATTGAACAACAGCTCCATCACGCAGAAATTGGCTATGTGAAGCTGACTGGAAAGACCAAAAAGCGAGATGAAGTCATTACAGCATTTCAGTCTGGACAAGTGCCGGTATTTTTAATCAGTCTGAAAGCAGGAGGGGTTGGTCTGAATCTAACTGCCGCAGATACGGTCATTCACTATGATCCATGGTGGAACCCTGCTGCTGAAGATCAAGCTTCAGATCGTGCATGGCGGATTGGACAGGACAAGCCGGTATTTGTGTATAAGCTGATTACCAATAAAAGCATAGAAGAAAAAATTATTGCCTTGCAGCAGAATAAAGCAGAACTGGCACAGTCTATTCTAAGCACAGATCATGAGGGAGAAGTGAAACTGACGGAAAATGATGTGATGAAATTGTTTGAGAAATTTTAGCTTGGTTACAGGTTTCCTCTAATCATCTGTAAGTATCTGAAAGTCTGGATGCAATTTTTTCCAATGTTCTCTTAATTTTTCTTTATGAACAGAAAACATAGGTAAGTCTAGTAATAGCACTTGCCATACTGACCGTGCTTTGTCCATGATCGCGTGAAGTTGTTTTTCAATAACACGCCATGGAACACCGACTTTTTCAGCCCATTGTTCAAAGTGTTTCATCTCAGCTAAATACCAATCTTTATTTTTGGCAAGATTCAATGCGAAATGAAGCTCATTTTCAATATATACACTAGTCATCAATATATCGTATGCGGGAGATAATCTTGGTGTTCTTTTGTCCTGATAAATCATACTCCAGTTTTTTAAGTGTGCATCTCCATTGGCGAGCAAAATGTTGACAAGTAAGTGGCTGGCAACTTGCTGAATATCAAGAATTTTGTTATATGAAAATTGATAAATGATCTTTCCTATCTGCTCATAATTTGTGGTGCTGTATTTCTGCTGTGGATATGCACCGAAGATCTGAGCAAAGTCTTCGATGTGAATAAGCTCTGTAGTATCAGCAGTACTCTGTCTATCAAATCTTTTGATTGCAAAAGCATATTGCTCTTGGGGTAAATTTAATGGTGGAAGGTTTTGTAAGAGTGCCATATCCACCAAGCGAATCTCAGAGACATCTATTCCGACCATTTTGGCAAGGCTCATCATAGGATATTCATTTAGCGGAACAAAAGCATGTCTGGAAGAAGGAGTTTTGACAATCCAGTCCCCGTGTAGAGACGATTCCGTTGCCTGGACTAGTGTAAAACGCCCATCTTTGGCTTTCATGGAAAACTTCATTTGGACGCCGGCCAAGGAAAACTTATTATCTGTTCGGATCTCCTGTTTTAAGATCTGATCTGGATTAGAGATCTGCAGTTTGAATTTTATTTCATCTGGAATTTCTTCTGGATCTAATGGAGTCGCAATGAGTGCTCCAGGTAAATCATGACCTAAAGCTGCCAATAACTGAAATTCATTGTCTATATGTACTTTGAGGCTTTGTGCAATCAGTTCGCGTAATGCACCTTCTGGTAGCAAGTTTGATAGCAAGGGATGTAAACGCTGATGTGTAACATAGGTCTTTTCTAAAATCCTATCCACTTGAGGATACAAGGGGGAAGTCAGCAGGCTCAAGGTCGGGCGTTGCTGATCAGAGCGGAAGGAATCTGTAAAAACCAGAATATTTTTTCCGCTCTGAAATCCTGCCAAGTATCCAACGATACCGTGATGTAATGTTAATTTCAGGACGGCAACAGTATTCATGGTTCCTCTCCTCCGAGAAGACCCTTCCATGGGTTAGTCATTAAGTCATCCTGATCTTCAATAGTGACTTTAATTTCATCATTCAATAATTGTCTGATCAAATGAACCTTATCATCAGGAATGAGCATCAGTTGAGCATTTAATCCTGCCGCTATAATTTCTAAGGTCTCTAATCGAGGGTTGCCCTGACTTTCCAGTTTTTGGTACTGCTGTCTTGAAATGCCTGTACGGGATTGCATATCAACTTGCTTTAAGCCCAATTGGGTTCGTCTTTTTTTGATTTGCTGAAGTAAAGACTTATTCATTGTAGATACATTTATTGCTTTTAGGTCCTGTAAGAAACATATTAGTTTCTTTTTTTTGAAAAGCAATTTATGACTTTATCATTTCGATCTGTAAAAGCCCTAGCTACGTAGTGATCTGAAATCACTCTGAAAATACAGTTAAAATACGCGGTTCAATTTACCTTAATCTCCTTACGTAATTGGCAGCCAGATCTGAACTGTTGGCAACTCTCTGGCAAAATTTCCTGGCAGCTCTGCATTTAACTACCTAGCGCAATCTGATAATAAATAATAACAAACCCGCCGTGCAGTTAGCATACAGTAAGTAAAGGAATGGTTGACTGTGATCATAAAAATAGCATATCAAGCCGGAGGGAAACTAGACGGCTAAGTATAGTAATATCAATAGTTTTAATACTTTAGAAACATTAACCGTCGGTTCAGAACACTATCAGATTTTCAACCTGTCTAAATTGCAAGTGCAGTTAGGTGACCTGTCCCAACTACCAAAATCTTTAAAAGTCTTGCTGGAAAATTTACTACGTTTTGAAGATCAGCTCACGGTGAAAACCGAGCATATTCATGCCTTGGCAGGATGGCTTAACGATCGAACTTCAGAACAGGAAATCCAGTATCGTCCGGCACGGGTCCTGATGCAGGATTTTACCGGTGTTCCTGCAGTGGTTGATCTTGCTGCAATGCGTGCAGCAGTGGCCAAAGCCGGTGGTGATCCGGAAAAAATTAATCCGTTGTCACCGGTGGATTTAGTCATCGATCACTGGGTGATGGTCGATTACTTTGCTAGCCCGCAAGCTTTTGACTAGAATATCGCCATTGAGATGCAACGCAATGGCGAGCGCTACCAGTTTCTACGTTGGGGGCAGGCGGCGCTCAATCAGTTTCGCGTGGTGCCGCCAGGAACCGGAATTTGCCATCAGGTCAATCTGGAATATCTGGCACAAGTGGTCTGGAGCAATGAGGTCGATGGGCAGGGCTTTGCCTTTTCTGATACCTTATTCGGTACCGATTCACAATTTATTCATCATATTCTGAAAATATTTCTTCAATTTCATCCCACTGCGGCAATTTATGCTTTTTTTTATTCACTTCGAATTGTAAACCAACACCATCAAGCACACGTTCAAATATGTCAAATGAACCTGTAAAATGGCCATTTTCCATCTCTGAAATTGTTGTTTTATTGACTTGAGTTTTTTCTGCAAGGCTTTTCTGTGTATAGCCTAACCCTTTTCTTGCCAAACGTATTTCTTTACCTATTTCACCTCGTGTAGCCATTTTTTTCTCCCGAAATTTGTTAGCCATATAGCAAACTTTTAACTAATTATGGTTAATATTCGCTATATAGCAAACTTTTATAATGATTCTTGAATAGCTAAATTGAACTTATAAGATTCAATTTAGCCTCAAATTAGGTTAATAGAATCCATATATGTATGGTAGTTCTCAATAATGAGGCAGTTGTATACCTCTTGAGAAGAGAAACTTCTTATACCTTGAATTTGAATTATTAGACAAAATTATGACTTTTAATTTTCTGTGTAATGAAGCTTTATATATTCTTAATATTTACCCTGAAGCCGAAGTCCTTCGACTACGTTTAATACAGTAGCTAATCCCTGAGTAGTCTGAATCTGTTTTATCGGAATGCCTTTGGTTAGCTTATTTGGTGACTTCATAAAATGCTGCATCCATTTAGCCTCTCCACCTGTTAGAGCATCTAGTGATATCGCAATACGAATTAAAATAATTGCGAGTTCTCCTTGACTTGAATCGGGATCTAACTGAAGCGAATTTAAAGTTTCCACTGAATCTAAATTGATAACGATAGCAAGCTGGTCCAGTGTCAAACCAAGTTGTTTTGCAGATGATAAAACAGCTTTAGTTAATACCTTTTTTTGTTTTGCAATTTTTTCTGACGTTTTATGCATGACTGATCTCAGTTTCAGACGTTGCTGATACCTAGAGTTTATACTATTTGATTATCGTTTCTCAGACATCCAATTTTTACTGAAGATATATTAAATTTGGCTTTAGATAAGGAAGCAACGGTTAAATTATTTAACAGCATGTGGTTATTTTTAGACCTTCAGCTTTAAGTTCAAGAGATCGAGGTCTGCCGATACATGCTAGATGTAAGCAAAATTTAAATGCGGCCAGTGCTTTGGCATCTTTTGTCGAGTAAAGCTGGAGACGAACATAATCTTCTTGAGTCGTAGGATGCTCTGTTGTGCTCGATTTAGCCAGCTTCAGTAATAAAGGTTGTTTCTTTTTATCTAGCAATTGTACCAAGTCTTGTCCAAGCAAATGCCAAAATTGATGGGGAAACAGGTCTTTTACCTTGCAATAAAATGATTCCAATTGATCAATTTTATTCCAGCGATAATGAATGCCGGTATGCGAAACTGTAACACGACTTAAAAATGTCTCAAGCACCGCTTTTATTTGATCTGGCTTTTTTTCAAAGATATTTTGAATATTTTCAAAGAAATAGTTCCTTGCTTTGCGCTCTTCAACGGTATCTATCATCGAGGGTTTCAAAGGTTTATCCAGATGATTTGTGTTGTTGAGATCAAATAACCTTGGGTTGTTTTTTTGAGACTTGAGTTGGCCCAGTTGTTTGGCATTTTCATACCAGTAGTTAACCAGTTCGACAGGTAAACTCATTTCTTGTGATACCCGATCTGGTTCATGATGAATTTCCAGTAAATTTAGGCACTTAAAAAACCATGCAAATGAAACTTTGGATTCTTTTGTTCCCGCGAAATATTTAAAAAAATCATGATGCTTTGAGTTAAATGAAACCTCATCTAGAATGTCTTCTACGTTACTTTTTAACCAGTCAGTTTGATCGTTGAGTAACTGCTGACTTAAATGACCAGCATGCTTTTCGAAATTGAATGGAGCAGAATCTTTTACTGTGTTTAAAAATTTGAAAGAAGGTAGGTAGCCCATCATCTTTTTTGCCAGTTGAGTATCGATGTCTGGGTGATATTTCAGTATTTTATGCCCAGCAATCAGGTAGCTTAGATGAATATAACTTTTAAAAGTTTCTGTAGGGTCAATGTGACCCAGTAAATGGGCAATCATAAACCAATGATTTTGACCATGTGTATGACGGAGTAACTCTGTCCGAATGGACTGATATTGTTCTTCAGTATAATCCGTCAGATTCTTGACTAGGGGAGCGTAATCGCAGTTGAGCAGAACGGATAAGTGATTGGCAGCCGTGTGTCGAAATGAGTGAAAAGAATAATCATGAGTTTTAAAAAGCTCGTTCATAATCATTCTAAAAGGTGTTGTCACCGTATGTTTGTTCAGCTTGCTATTTTCATTCCAATTACGGAATAAGTATAAGTTTTGCTGATTGAGTAAACGTTGCTCGACTACATGATTATGAAATAGTTGATATTCATCGGTTTTTAATAAGCAATACACAGGAACTTTGCGTTCAGCACTATCTGTTTTAAGTTGATGTAAGTTTCCTTTCTTTTTTGAGCCGTAGGGCTGAATCCATACTGATAGACAGCTCAAGCCCTCAATATCCCGCACACGTAAGCCTAGAATTTCATTAATACGCATACCGGTACGGTAAGCTAAGATATAGATGATTTTTAATGTCTTATAAGTGTTTTCTTGACTATTAGCACCTGAAAATAAGGTATCTAATTTGTTCATGAAAGCTTGATAAGTCAAAGGGCCAATAATACGGGCTCTAGGCCTATTTTGTATGGCGAGTGATTCTAATTCGAGAGATTCAGCTTCGAAAACTGTTCGTTGAAAGCTATGGAAGCGCTTCAACATCCTGCTGGTTTGACCTCTGGATTTTTTAAATTCAGGTTGGCCTGCTTCATCTGCGAGACGGGTGTTCGTAATAATTTGTGTGTAGATATTTGCCAGATTCGTATTCAGATCATCTTCGCTATCTAGATATTGTAAAGAATGTGTTAGCCAAGGCTCGGCAATCCGGGAGTAATAAGTGTAAATCGAACTATCTGCTAATGGTCTATTCTGCTGAAACGATTTTTGAAATTGGTTAGCGCAAAAATTAAAATTTTCAGCCAGTTGCTGAATCTGTTCTAATTCTGGTTTATAAAGGCTGATGAGCCATAAGGCGACACGTTTACTATACTCATTAAATTTATTAGTATTTTCAATGCAATATTTAATGATTAATGCATCGACGCTTTGATCAGTTTGTGGTGTACGAATCAGTTGTAAAAGGTCTTTGTGAATCTTTATAACATCATCCAAGGCTTGCTGAATGTCATCATTAGAGTAGGATTGACCCACAATAGATGGTGATTTTTCTACATCTGAATCAGTAAGAGTGTCCTGCTGATATTTAAATTTTGGATGAAGAAATCTTTCAAATTCTATTTCTGATAAGCCACAGGTTGCAGTATTTTCTATAAGACATTGTGAGAGAGCAGGATCAATGTCAACTTTCGGGAGTTGCATCCAGTTAAAGTTGGCGTAGTCGCGTAATAATTTATAAGTTTTAAGATTAAATGGTAACTTAATCTTATTAAAAATAAGCTGTAGATAATCTTCTACATTCTGGTTTACTGTACGAATATTTCTGCTATTAAAATGAATTAACCATAAGCGGGTGATTTGATCAGGAATAAAATTACGCGATTTACGAATGGTTTTTTCATCAATAAATAGATCTCCATAAGAGGGAGAGAGCGGTTCTAAAAATATAATGTTCAGATCTTCGATCTTTCTGATTTTTGCCGGATCTTTTAAGTGTTCAAGCAAAGCTTCTAAAGACGCTTTTTGATTTAAGCCGGAATAAAGCATGGCAGAAATAACAATATTTCCAATGATTTCATCATCAGAAAATGTCTTGCTATCTTTTGCTAGAATCCAGTAGTCCCAAAGCTTATCAAGAACTTCATCAACCTGCTGTCCCTTCTCGATCCAGTCCATGGTAAAAACCGGCTGATCACGCTGCATCTCAAATGTCAGATTTGGTAGGGGCAGGGGCTCGCTCCTATTTAGATTGATTTTTTTAATATACGATCGAAAAAATTCATGCGCATATTTTTTCCAGGCCAAGCTTGAAGCTTTACGTTTAATAAACTCATAAATTGCTGGATAGAAGGATTCAAGATGTTCTTTTTGTTCTAGTTCTATTTCTTGGAAATATTGAATTAATTCCTTTTCTACATCCGATCGAGGAGATTTCTCTTTCTCAAGACGAATTTGTTTTCTACGATTTTCTGCATATAGTGGTCGAGCTTGCTTAGTTCGTTTATTGGATGAGGACATCGAGTTCAATACCGGTAATATTAAAATAATCTTTTATTTGTTCAAGAACATGAGCAATGCTTGAATATTGTGAAATAGATAAGCTGGAATAAGGATGCGCAGCTTCTTGCTGCATCGGCTCATGACCGAATAAAGCTAAAATTTCAATTTCGCTAATTTTATGGCTGAGAAACGCACGGGCTGTATGCCGGTGCCAGTTTTCATGTTCCAAACCTAACTCTGGATGAAAGTCTTCTACAGTCGAAGGTCTCAAAGGTTGCCATTGACCATCCTGAAAGATATTTAACAGTGGGAGCTTGCTCTCTAGAATCTGCTGAATATTATTTGAAATTTCTGGCTGAATAGGAGTAATTTGAGTTTTAAAATAATGTAGAAAATCTATGAATTTCAGGAGTTCTTGTACAACAAAATGACACAGTGGAATCAAACGTCCATAGCCTTGACGCCCACCCACCTCTTTATCAGAAACCATCAAAATTTTTCTTTTCAGGTTAAAGCTTTTTAAAAAACCAGGAAACTCAGCGACGGGTCGCGCAGCAGTAAAAAGCAATAAAAAATGCCACATCCAGATATTGTAGTGATTAAAAATTGCTATCCAGTCATCTTCTTTTTGTGAAATTATTCTGAATTTGAGAGTGGCAAAGATATTTTGAATCACATTTGAAGTAGGTGCTTTGCGGCTTCCAAAGTTTTTTTCTGCAGCATATTCAATATTCTGGTATTCATCGGATAGCGACTCACACAGCTCTTTTAAAATTAAGACATATTCAGTCTGTAAAGTCAGGATATTTTGATGACAATAAGAAGTAGAAGAAGACTTATTGGCATCAATACCAGTGAGAAGGTCAGCAAGCTGTTTATTTCCAGTGCGTTGCAAAATAGTCTGATGTAAAAGAGAGCCAATTCTTATTAGTGATAATTTTGGAATATAAAATTTGGCTCTCAGCTGTTTCAAATGTTGCTGAAGGTCCTCTTCCTTAACGGGGTCACCGTCTCGCAGAGATTCAATAAATGAATTCGGGATCGGGATGTCCAGATGAACTGTTTGGTTGAGCAAGCCCTCTGGATAAGCAAAATCCTTATTTTCAAAAATTGAAAATTTACTTCTCAGATAATATTGTCCATTGCTTTGCTTGATCTGTTGGCGAGCATTTAAATTTTTAGCACGTTTACTTTGTAGACGGAGCCACTCCTGGATTTTATTTCCTGTCAGAAATGACAGCATCAGGATCAAGGATGCCTTCTTTTTTTTGATTTCTTTATCCTTGTCTTTAGAGTCTTCTTTAACCTCAACAATGTAATTTTTATATAGTTCAGTAATTAGGGCACTTATGCTTGTGGTATTAGGAAAGAGGCTGCTGTATGGCAGCAAATGTTCTTTCCGTTGAATATGTTTGGCAACCAGAGGCAGCACATAGCTTTGGCCGGATTCTGAATATGCAGCAAGGGGGGTAACGATGGTTGGGTCTACAAGTATTTGACGTGTATCTTGGTCATCTAATTGTTCTTCTATATTAAGAGCTTTAGACTTTTGACCTTTTTTAATTTCTGAACTTTCTACAATCAGCTGATCTTCATCTAAAAAATCATGTTGAAGTTGAGTCTCGATGCTCGCTTTGGCAATTTTGGCCTTATTGTTTAAAATATAAGTAAATGTAATGCGTAGATTATTCAGTAGATTTTTTTCAAAATCATTGGATGGATCTGTATTGAAATTACTTAAATATTGAACAAATTCAGTTAACGAAAGCGTAGGATCTTTAAGATGCTTTTCCCAAAGGATCATGTATTCGCGTGTATTTTGATATTCTTTATCGGGATTCAGAACCCTATTGGCCACACGGAAGCGTTGAAATAAGCGTTTTACAGTATTGAAATGTTCAGTGTAGTCTTCTTTAAAAAGCTCAGGTTTAATGTCTGGAAGGGCAATTAAATAGATTGCTGCTTTTAAGACCAGGATATTCCAGATTAAAGCGTTTTCTTCCGACTCTGCTAATTGTGCAATTGAGTTCACATACCAAGTAACTGGTGTTGCGCTAACAGTATGTTTTCGAGAGGAGACCAATGCAGCTGGTCTAGCAACAACAGAATTGGTTTCTAGATCAAAATCTAATAGATCGAGATTCAGTCCTTCCAGACATTGATCAGTTGGGTGCGAAGTCAGTAAATCAGCAACATATTGAATATGTTCGGTACGTTGGAGCTGCTCATCACCAAAGAGTTTTTCCAATGTCTGTTTTAATGATACCCCTGGAATATCAGCAATATTTTGATGGGTTGGGTTGGATTCTGACATTATGCTTTCCATAGCTGATCTGGCGTGAGAACGAAGTCCGCATTATTTAAAAGCTGTTGTACAACTTCACTAGTTTGTTCTAGTTGATCAAGCACACTTTGTCTTTTTCGGTTTATAACTTTATTGCGATAATTCAGCTGATATCGTGTGTATGAGAGTCGTTTTGCTAGCAGGTCTAAGCTCATAGTACGGTGAGGTTTGAAAGAATTTTCTTTGTTTAACTTGTAAATAGCCTCGGCAGAAATGTATTCATTTATTAAGTTATGTAACCTTTTGGGATTTAATCGATTAAGATCATAATAAGTAGATGATAGAAATTTTAGAAATTCGGAACTAGCCACATTTTTTAATAGTTCGATTTTTTTGTTATCTTTGGGAAGAGAATGGATAATTAGATTAATTTCTTTGGGTGCATTCTGAGTCCAGTATAGGAACCATTGGATATTACTGGCGATGGTATAACCGGATAGATTAGTATCTTTCCAGACGTGAATTTCGGGACGTGGATTCAAGATACCTAGATCTGTTTTTAAAGCTTTGAAAGCCTCTTGATAGCAAAGATAAATTCCAGAAAAATCAGGGTGTATACTGATTTGGATTTTATTAAAATTTTTGCACAACAATTTTTTAGGTGCGCCAAATTTTTCATTGAAATCAAAAGCCGTTTGCATATTTACTTGGTGATTATATAAAAAAATCAAGTAAATATTCGTATATTCGTTAACAGTCAGACAATGGCTAAAAATTCCATATATTGTGCATCTAAATTTCAAAAACCACTAGACCTCTTGCGAAAGTAAAAACCACCTCAATCTAAATTTCATGAGATATCAGAAATTAAATCGTTTTTCAGATTCTGAATTCCAGCGCTTGGTTGGTGTACCTCGACCAGTTTTTAGTGAAATGATCGAAGTTTTAAAAGAAGTAGAATCACTTAAAAAGAAATCTGGGCGTCCTCATACTTTAGCTATAGAGGATCAATTATTATTAACACTCAATTACTTACGGAATTACAGCACTCAATTGGAGTTGGCTGCAAATTACCATATCGCTGAAAGTAATGTGAATCGAACCATTAAAAAGGTTGAAGATGCATTGATGAAATCAAGACGGTTTACTCTGCCAAAACGAAGCATTACCACAGCAGACGAACAGTTTAACTGGGTCATTATTGATGCGACAGAATGTTCAATAGAACGTCCGAAAAAAAAATCAGAGTAAGTTCTACAGTGGTAAAAAGAAGAAACATACGCTAAAAGCACAAGTGATCTATCATCCGAACAGCAAACAAATCATAGGGCTAGATATATCGAATGGCAGTCAGCATGACATTAAATTGGCAAGAAGAACGGTTAAAAAATTCAAACATTGTAAAGAGGTGGTTCCACATGTTTG
>NZ_DJBE01000011.1:0-11551 GCF_002429925.1 Acinetobacter sp. UBA5984 | reverse complement strand
CATACTTTTTGAAACACCACCTAATTTCGTGATGCTACAAACAGTCGCTAGGTCGTGAGGAATGGCACCATTTTTCCAGAAATCCATCATTAACAGCAGTGCCGCACCAATTTGTTCTGCCGTCATTCGTGCAAATTTTGCCTGTAGGTCGCCAATATAGAGTGGCATCCAAATTGAAATATCTTTATGCATGTGTTCACCTTTTTATAGGTATAGAGGGGCTAAGGTCATCGATTTGATGACCTTTTATGATTGTTTTATTAGTGAGCTAGGCTCATTAACCGGAAACGGGCCTGTTGAGCCAAGTCATCGTAATGAGCTTGCCCTTCATCCAGCATTCGCTGTAGCCAGAGTCTTAATGCTTGGTGATCATCGAAGCATTTATTGATTTCCAGCAAAAAGGCCAGATTGTGCAGTTTGGGAATGTGTAGCTCATGGATTAATTCACGAGCGACCATATCTGCTTCTGGGCTAACGACTACGCCGCCAAAAAAAGCTTTACTGTTCATGGACAAGCTTCTCTGTATTCAGTCTCTCCAGCATGGCTTCAAAAGCACTACCATCGCGGCGCGTAACATTAGGGATGTAACGGCTATAGACCCGGAATAGCATTTCAGTCGTTGAATGTCCCAGCTGGCGTGCAATCCATTCTGGGTTCTCGCCTGCCGACAGCCAGAGCGTAGCTGCAGTATGACGTGTTTGATAAGCACGACGAGGTTTTAGCCCTAAATAGCGTAGCAGGGGATGCCAGACACGCTTATTGACCAGGCGATAATCAAGCGGCCCACCATCGCGATTACAAAATACAAATTCTGATTTTCCAGAATTTAAGCTTTTTTGTTGCAGAAAGGCCTGATAAACCCGATCACTCATCTGGATCGTGCGGTCAGAACCATAAGTTTTGGTTCCACCAAGCTCCCCATTCACCAATGCTTCACGAATGTGGATTTCCCGACGTTGTAAGTCCACATTTTTCCATTGCAAGCCATCGATCTCACTGGTGCGCATACCTGTGAAAAATCGAACAGTATAATAAGGCTTAAAATCATCACGAACTGTGGCAAGGATTGCGTGTACTTCCTTTAATGAAAAAGGTGTTACTTTAATCTTTCCTTGCTTTAAGTTCTTGATATTTTTATAAGGGCTATCAAATTCATATCGTTCGGCAGCACTATCGAGTATCATACGAAGCACTATCATAATCTGGTTGATTCTTGATGGTGAAAGGCATTCTTGGTTTTTTCCGTGAGTCACTTTGGCGAGGGATGAACGGAATCCAAGAATGTCTGACTTTTTAATATTAATAACAGGAATTGCGCCAAAAAAAGGGATCAAGTACTTTTTGATTACAATTTGAATTTTCTCCTTATAACTTGTACGCCACTCTATTTCTTTATCAGTGAACCAGATTTCACAGAACTTTGAAAATAGAGGTGTTTTAGAGCTGATTTCATTTACTCTGTTTTCTGCATTTTTGATTTCTTTCAAACGAGAACTTTTTGGAAAGTACTTAGCATAGTCAAAAATACCCAATAAGATTTCCGCTTCCATTCGCTCAATCACTTTTTCAAGCTTTTTGCGATTCGGAGCATTGTCTTCAAGAGCTGTTGTTTCACGACAACGGATGTTTAAGTATCGAAAATCGACACATAACTTACCGTATCTAGTACGAATGGCAGCCATAATAATATCCTCCTTATTGAAGTTGTAGGCTGTGTAGCGAGCCTAAAGTGGTTTTAGTCATATCTTCTTCAATACTCTCCCATACATATAAAATTTTGCGTCCACCAAAAGGGCGGATGTAATGAATACCTTCGATTAGAACGCTATCCTTTAACTGATTACGAATGGTACGTTCGTTATAATGGATTCGTTCTGCCAATTCTTTTGTAGTAATATAAGTAAGATTCATGTTTGTATCCTTTTATAAAGTATCACAATGGTGTTATTTAAGATCACAATGCAATAATAAATGCGCTTAATACATCATGCAAGTACTTTATTACACAATGGTGGTAATTAATGATAGTTTGTAACTTGCCTGTTCTTTTGGCGGAACGAAGAATGAAAGTGGCAGATGTAGCTCGGGCAACCGGAATGAGTAAGACGACTTTACATAAGCTTTATAATGGTCAATCAACTCGTATTGATTTTGAAACATTAGAAAAATTGTGCGTATTGTTAAATGTAGACGTTGGTGATTTATTAAAGTTCAAGCCAGATGAATAATTATTGCTAATAAAAAGCGTCATATAATTTAATAATTTTCTAGTTAGTATATTGTTTTTATTAAGTATTTTTGGTGACCAAATTTGGTCACCATTTTTTATAAGAGATTAAAAAGCTTTAATGAAAGCCATAAGGCAGTGCTTCAGGTTTTTTTAAAAATTACTCAGTTCATATTGAGTAGAATTCATGCAAAAACTTAAACATGTTGATCTATAGTTGACATTGATAGGGCACGTTTTGGTCACTTTTGGTCACGTAAGCCCACTCTTAACTGATCTAACTTAACTTTTTACTCACTTTGAAGCTGATAGCTTTATAGACTGAAAGAAAAAATGTTATTTAAAATCAACAACGAAAAAGCCCCAATCTTTCGATCAGGGCTTTTTGAATTTGGAGCGGGAAACGAGACTCGAACTCGCGACCCCAACCTTGGCAAGGTTGTGCTCTACCAACTGAGCTATTCCCGCAGGGTCGATCGATTTTTTACTTTAAAAAATGAACAAAAAAGAATTTGGAGCGGGAAACGAGACTCGAACTCGCGACCCCAACCTTGGCAAGGTTGTGCTCTACCAACTGAGCTATTCCCGCATGCCGTGTATAATACAGCATGCAAAAACAGGGTCAATAACTTTATGAAAAATCTTGTGTCGATTGCATAAAATAAAAGCAATATTCTCTGTGCTTCCAGACAATTAGACAAAATTTATGCAAAATTTAATGAAATCTCGGCACAATCAAATAATTGCAGACATTTCTTGCACCGAAATAGCGGATAGAACAGGGTATACTGGACCCATATCTTGAATCGGAGTCAGGCCATGAGCTTAGAACAACAACTGAAAGACCGTTTGGCACAATTGTCACCTACTTACCTGGAAGTCGTGAATGAATCTTCGGGTCATGGTGGATATTTTCCGGGTAAGGAATCGCATTTTAAGGCGGTGATTGTCAGTGAAGCCTTTGCCGGCCTGCGTGCGGTACAACGCCATCAAAAGGTCTATGCTGCGGCAGGTGATTTGCTATCTAAAGATAAAATTCATGCCTTGGCAATTCATGCTTTCTTGCCTGAAGAGTGGACAGGACAGGATACGTCTAGTCCGGAATGTGCACATGCACCAAAAAACTAAGAGGACTTTATGGATACCCAGCTTTTAGTCAAGATTATTCATATGTCTGCGGCAGGACTGGCCATTGTGGCCATTCTTGCGCGTGCTATTACCCTGTTTATGGGTACACAGGGCAATCAACCGAATCCAAAAGCACGTGTATTTCTGGTCGCTTTGCAGCACTTGGTAATTAGCGTGATTGCCTTAACTGGGATTATTGCCCTGTTTTTAAAGAATTTTGATGTACAGCCTTGGTTTTATGCCAAAATTATTTTATTTCTGGTGCTGATTTCATCCTTGGGCAAAGCGTATAAAAAAGATGATTCAATCCTGCTGGTACAACGCCGTGCTGGCTTATTTATTGCTGTGGTTTCACTTATTGCGATTATGGTATTGGTCATGATCAAGCCGAATTTTGGCTAAATTATTCATCAGTCAATGAACTCAAACATACTGATCATCAGAAAAATAAAGAGGGGTGTTTATGCATACTCGTGTGGTTTTTAATCAGAAAGGTGGGGTGGGGAAATCGAGTATTGCAGTCAATTTGGCAGCAATCAGTGCGCATCAGGGGCTCAAAACCTTATTGATCGATCTTGATCCGCAGGCAAACTCCAGCCAGTATTTACTAGGGGATGATGCAACTTATTCGAGTGACAAGCCGGCGCTGGAGCCGAATATTGAAAACTATTTTGAAGATGTATTGGGGAACCAGCAGAGCAAAAGCTTAATTGGTAATGCGATTGGTTCCATTCTCAAGACCCGGGCTAAAGGGCTGGAAAGTTATCTGCATCAATCACCTTTTAAAAATCTGGATGTCATTCCGGCCAGTCCAAGTTTGGGCACATTGGCCCATGCACTGGAATCCAAGCATAAGATTTACAAGCTGCGCGATGCCTTGCAACCACTTGCTGAGCATTATGACCGGGTATTTATTGATACTCCGCCAGCATTTAATTTCTTTACACTTTCAGCCCTGATTGCTGCAGACCGTGTTCTGATTCCGTTTGACTGTGATGTGTTTTCTAAACGGGCCTTGCACACTCTGATTGAGAATGTCATCGAAACTCAGGATGATCATAACGAACGTCTGGCAATTGAAGGCATCGTGGTCAACCAGTTTCAGGCTCAGGCAAAACTGCCTCGCGAAGTGGTACAGCAACTAAGAGATGAAGGTCTTCCGGTACTAAACAGCATGTTGCCACCGTCGGTGCTGATGAAAGAGTCACATCAGAAAAATCAGCCATTAATTCACTTGGCAACTGATCATAAATTGACTCAGGCCTATCAATCATTGTTCAATGAGATAGAGCAGCATTAAGATCGAGTTAACTATGAAACTTGTGAAAATAAGCCTGGCGATCAGCATACTTAGCTTGCTGAGTGCCTGTGCAACGACGGTCAAACCGACCTATGTTTCACCCACTCATTATCAAACCCTCAACTGTCAGCAGCTTCAGGGGGAATACAACCGTATTCAGCAATATCTTGATAATGGTGTTGAGCCGCCTAAACGTACAGGTGTCGGCGTAGGGGTAGGCATCGGTGGTGGCTGGGGCAGCCGCGGTGGCTGGGGCATTGGTCCGAGTGTATCAGTGAATATGGGACAGTCTTCCAATACCAAACGCACTGAAACGGCACGTCTACTGGGTGAACAGGAAGCTATTGTACAAGCTGCAAAATTTAAAGCTTGCCCAATTGTTGTCCGTCAAAACACCAATAAATAGCCCTCTAAATATCAAAAAAATGCTGACTTTAAGTCGGCATTTTTTCTATCTTAAAAATGATTGCTCAAGTGACACAGTTCACAGTATTCACCAGAAAAAATGACCGATGCGCATAAAATTTTGAAAGATCCCGTCTTGTGATCAGAACACGAGATTGGTTAAGGTAATCACCTTGTCTGATATGTTTAACCACCATGATTGAAAACTGGCTCTTTGTTTTTGCAACAATAGCAGTGCTAATGATCCCTGGACCTGCCAATGCATTGGTGGCCAGTTCTGCCTATCAGCAGGGAACAGCCAAAACCAGTCTGTATATTCCTGTCATTCTGGCGGGGTATTTATACGCGATCAATGGGTGGGCTCTGCTGGTTCATCTGTTTTCACCGATCTGGCCCAGTTTTCAGGAACTGGTGCATGTGCTGAGTGCAATTGGTGTGGGCTGGATGACCTTCCATTTATTCAAAGCACGGCAACTGGAACAATATAATCAGAGTCATCCTCAGATCCGTCCCTGGCAGATGTTTAAGGGAACCTTGAAAAATCCCAAAGCAGCGCTTCTGGCGACCGGAATCTTGCCGCTGTCTAGTTGGGAAAGTCCGAGTAACTTTGTTCTAGTCTTTGCGATTTTTACTGGGATTGCCTTGCTTGTTGCATTGTTCTGGATGATCTTTGGTCAAGCGATTCTGGCGGGAGAGTCGGCAAAAAGAAAAGCCGACCTGATTTATAAAGGGTCGGCTCTGTTTTTACTGCTTTGTCTGATGCCGTTGCTGATTAATTGGCTAGAATAAATATTCAATCAATAATTCTAGGCTTTCAGGCGATTTTATTTTTCTTGAGTTTCTGCTGAATAAAGCCAATCACACCTGGCATGACACTTAAAATAATGATACCGAAAATCAGATGAGTGAAGTTGTCTTTGACGATTGGCATATTGCCAAACAGATAACCCAGGATCACAAACGAACTGATCCAGAGAAAGCCACCGATTATATTGTAAGTCAGGAAATATTTGTAATTCATACTTCCCGCACCAGCAACAAAAGGTGCAAAGGTACGTGCAAAAGGAATGAAACGGGCAAAAATAATGGTTTTACCACCGTGTTTCACAAAGAACTGCTGGGTAGCAAGCAAATGCTTTTTATTGATAAAACGTGATTCAATCTCAAATACACGTGGCCCAATATATTTACCAATATGATAATTCAGGGTATCGCCCAGCACTGCCGCAGTGAACAGTAGCGGAATCAGTACCCATGGATCCATTGCACCCGTTGAAGCCGCTAGTGCACCTGATGCAAATAACAGGCTGTCTCCCGGCAGGAATGGCATCACCACCAGTCCCGTTTCAACAAAAATAATCAGGAAAAGAATGCCATAAATCCAGATGCCGTAATTGGTAATGAATTCGAGCAGGTGATCATCAACGTGGAGGATAAAATCAAGCAGTTCCATAGGGAAAAAACAAGCGAAAAGGTGATCAAATCCTAACAGTCTGGGGCATGAAAGTCAGTACCGAACAGGAAAATAATTGTCCGCTCATCCCTGAGGGGTGAATTAAAAAGTTATCTTACAAATTGGCGGTAAATTCCTATAAAACAGGCTTAGCATGAAAATGTCATTAAAATAAAAATCAAAAGGTGGCTCACATGTTTAACCCTAAACGCCATCCCAGTGAAGACCGTGATAGAGGTAAGCGAAATAAACTTTCAATAGCAACTTAACTGGCCGGTCTTAAAATATTGAAATCCAAATAGCGTAAATATATTGAATTCTGGGGAGAGAAGGGAAAGCTCTCCTGCTGAATCGAAAGCTTAATTCTATTTAAAAAAATAAACTGCTTAATTATTATGCGGATGGGAATAGTGTGCTTAAGCCTAATAAAAATGCTAGAATACGGCGCTTATCTTTCGTTTGCCTTTCATAGTTGTTTGTCATGACTACCAATACTCAAATTACTGAAGATCGTATCCTGATTCTGGATTTCGGTTCTCAATATAGTCAGCTCATCGCACGTCGTGTCCGTGAAGCTGGTGTATATTCTGAAATGTATGCCTATGACATGTCTGAAGAAGACATTCGCGCATTTAATCCAAACGGTATCATCTTGTCTGGTGGACCTGAAAGTGTTCACCTGGAAGGCAGCCCGCGTGCGCCGCAAGTGGTATTTGAGTTAGGTGTACCTGTACTGGGTATCTGTTATGGCTTGCAAACCATGTGTGAACAGCTTGGCGGTAAAGTTGAGCCAGGTACTGTACATGAGTTCGGTTATGCAGAAGTGGATATCGTGGTACGTGACCAGCTGATTGGTCAGCTGCAAGACCGTGAAAACCAGCTGCATGTCTGGATGAGTCATGGTGACAAGGTTGCACGTATTCCAGAAGGCTTCCAGGTGACTGCAAGCACACCAAGCTGTCCGATTGCCATGGTGTCTGATGAAACTCGCCGTTTCTATGGGATCCAGTTCCACCCTGAAGTGACACATACTTCGAAAGGTGCAGAATTACTGTCTAACTTCGTACACCAGATTTGTGGTTGTCGTGGTCTGTGGACACCAGAACATATTATTGACCTGCGTGTAGAACAGCTTCGTGAACAGATTGGCAATGAAAAAGTATTGTTAGGTCTTTCAGGTGGTGTGGATTCATCAGTTGTAGCTGCGCTTTTGCACAAAGCAATTGGCGATCAGTTGACTTGCGTATTTGTAGACAACGGTCTGCTTCGTTTGAACGAAGGCGATCAGGTGATGCAGATGTTTGCAGACAACATGGGGATCCGCGTGATTCGCGCTGATGCTGAAGACCGTTTCCTTTCTGCTTTGGCTGGCGAAGTTGATCCAGAGAAAAAACGTAAAATCATCGGTCGTGAATTCATCGAAGTCTTCGCTGAAGAAGCACGTAAGCTCGATGGTGTAACCTTCCTTGCACAAGGTACGATTTATCCAGACGTGATTGAATCTGCTGCCAGCAAACAAGGTAAGGCACATGTCATCAAGTCGCATCACAATGTAGGTGGCTTGCCTGAAGATTTGGCATTTGACCTGGTTGAACCATTGCGTGACCTGTTTAAAGATGAAGTACGTAAATTGGGTACAACTCTAGGCTTGCCACACAGCATGATCTATCGTCATCCGTTCCCAGGTCCAGGCCTTGGTGTTCGTATTCTGGGTGAAGTGAAAAAAGAATATGCTGATATTCTTCGCCTTGCTGATGACATCTTCATGCAAGAACTTCGCGCAAGCGGCTGGTACGACAGAACTGCTCAAGCTTTTGCCGTATTCCAACCAGTGAAATCTGTGGGTGTGGTCGGTGATGGCCGTCGTTATGCATGGGTAATTGCACTTCGTGCAGTTGAAACCATCGACTTTATGACAGCGCGTTTTGCACATCTTCCATATGACCTGGTAGACCGTATTTCTACACGTATCATGAACGAAATTGCTGAAGTTTCTCGTGTGGTATATGACGTTTCATCTAAGCCACCAGCAACAATTGAATGGGAGTAATTTTCTAACGAAAATTACCTATAAAAAAGAGCGCTTCGGCGCTCTTTTTTATTATTTTTCAAATGACATTTAAGCCGGTTTAACCTGCCAGTTTTGAAGTTCTCCAAGCAAACCTTGGTCAAGTTCAGGATCATAACACTCGACTCGGTTCCGACCATTGGCTTTAGCCTGATACAGGGCAATATCAGCCTGTTTAATCAGCGCCATTAAATCCGTTTCACTACTTTCCAGAATGGCTGCACCAATTGAAACGGTGAAATCGAGACGATGCCCATGTTCCAGATTGACCATAATATTCTCGATTTTGTGTCTTAAACGCTCGGCAATTTTGAGTGCATTATCTAGTGAAGTTTCAATAAGGCATGCGATAAATTCTTCACCCCCATAGCGTGCCAGCACATCATGGCGTCGCATTTCATTGCATGTGGTTTGAGCAATCATCTGGAGCACTTGATCTCCAACATCATGTCCATAACGGTCATTGATCTGCTTGAAATGATCGACATCAAAAACCAGCAAACTGATTGGAGCAGGCTGTTTAAGATTGTTTTGGATCAGCTGTTGTACCAGATATNNGATGATATTCATTCAGGGTATGTTGCAGGAATACCAAACGGGATTTTAGTGTAGAGCTCCAACTGATATATAAACTGAAGGTCAATACCGGCATATAGATCAGGGAAAACAAGAACATCTGATACAGATTAGCTTGGGTATTGAAATACACACCAATATAAATTACCAATGTAATCAGACCGGAATTAATCAGACTAGGCCAGAGGCGGATCTGCATACATAAATTGGCCAGGACAATAAAGACCAGTGAAGCATATTGATAAATGAGTGTATGCGGACTTTCAGACTGATTCAGATTAAAAAACCAGATTGCACTTGCTCCGATAATCGAGGTCGGCAACAGCAGGTCAAATACAGGCAAATTCCGGTAAAAATGATACATCCAGATGGTAATCAGCACGATCACCAAGGTATAGCCTAGCTTGGTCAGAATGAGCAAATTCATAATGTCATTCAGTACCGGAATATCGGCAAGGGTATAGGAGGCATATGCCACCTGTGCAAATAGGTTTACCTACAACAAATATTTTAGAGTGAGCTGTTTCTGATGGCTAAAGTAGGCAGGTTTTAAAGACCCAGGAATACGAACAAGATGATCGTGAAGAGCATCCTGAAGCAGGAGGCGAGCTTCTTCTTCATATTTATCTGGCATATCTCCTTCCCACATTAAATCCAAAGAAATGAATAAGATGAATACTTATATTTGTATGAAAAATATTCTATTATTTTAGAAATTATTTGAAAAGCATCACAAACAGATTTAGGTCTAATTCTTAAATTCTTGTCTAACAATCTTGGTTTTGCTCTCAACTTACAAAGCAGACCAAGACTGTTTCGCTTTATGATGAGCGCCAGACTGCTCCTGTTTATTCAAAGGTTTAAATACATTCCAGGGATTTGGAGAGAGCGGTTTAGTCGGTTGCAGCATATTAGGATGATAGACCCTAATCCGGTTTCGTCCTGCTTTTTTGGCTTCGTAAAGCGCAATATCCGCATGCTTAATCAGGTCTTCAAGTTCCTGTTGTGGAGATTCAAGTTCAGCAATACCAATAGAAATCGTGAACTGGATTTTCTTGTCAGAATTGATGTACATCACCTGCTTTTGAATCGAGCAGCGAATCCGTTCTGCAATCATCAGGCAATCCTGTAGCTGGGTATCTTCCAGCAAGGCAATAAATTCTTCTCCACCAAAACGTGCCAGTACATCACTAGAACGCATTTCTTTACGGGTAATTTCAGCAATCAGTTGTAGCACCCGGTCACCCACATCATGACCATAATTGTCATTGATTTTCTTGAAATAATCGACATCAAACATCAATAGGCAGGTGCTGGCAGGCTTTGGCCATTGATGGATTGAACGTTCCGCCATATCCACAAAATGACGACGATTAAATAATTGGGTCAGATCATCAGTATGAGCAAGATTTTTTAAGGTTTGATAGTTCCATTCATCCAGCAAAGTGCGTAGAAAAGAGCGCCGTATGTTGATGATATTATTCCAGTTAATATAAATACTAAACGCCCAGAGAGGTGTGAAAACAACGGTGAAAATAAAGGCCTGCGATAGACTCATGAGATGAGTCACTCCAATCATGATAAACAGGGCGATAAAAATGGAACAATACAAGGCACCCTTAAACTCAGTCTGTACACAGAGGTTGGTAATTAAAATAAAGATCGCAGAAGCATAGATATAAGTCGACACATGCGGGCTGCTCGACAGCAGGAGCAGGCCAATCCAGGTCGCTGCAGCCACAGTCGTGCCCACAGGCAAAATCATGTCCAGAACCCGGATATTCTTTTGATGATTAAACAGGTAATAGCAGCAAAACATGACAGCAATGACCAGTGATACCCGGATCAGGCCAGACAGGAAAAACATGTCAGGAATAATAAAAATATCGGCAAAGAAATACAGCAAAAAGGCGATCTGCGCCATGTAATTAATCTGGCGAAGATTTTGATGACGATGCACATAAAGATAGTTATAAAAGTACTGCTGGAATTGCGCAGGAATAGGTGCAGCGCGATGTACAAGCGCATCTTCAATTAACTGGCGATTTTGCAGATCACATTCGGCCAACTTTAATGATCTATCCGTGGTCGAGTTTTGAAAAGACATATTCGCCATTGAATATATATTTTCATTCGAGGATGACATGTCTTGATCCAATCTTATTTTTATTGAGCCCTATTATGAACCAAATGAATAAAAAACAATCTCCCTAGAATCAGGGGGTAGCACGATTTTTAAAAAGAAAACGTAACAAAATTTTTGTTTTTGTGAACATAAAGCTAGACGGATCACATTTTTATAGATTGCTGATTTTAAAAGTTTATATAAATAAAAATGAGCGTTTCACGTGAAACATGAGCAGGATGAATAAGTTGATTTAAACGAGATAATG